>JBDNFJ010000359.1:0-3317 GCA_041689895.1 Gracilimonas sp.
CCACAATAACCTTCTTTTCCTCGTAGTTCTTTTAATTAACGGCTCAAAGCCTTCTTATTTAGAACAGTTAAGATAATATATATGCTCCTTCTTTGGCAATTTAAAGAAGAGGTTTTGAAAAACCTTAGGTAGCAGTTTGAAAGAAGCTGTGGGGATTAGGTATTTAGTTGGGTGGGGGAATGAATTTTTCATTTAAGGCCATCGATATAGGAATTAATCCTATCATTGAAAGGTGGTCAGATTGCCTATAGTTAAGGTTGAATTCCTCAAAACACCTTGGACTGTAATAATCTTTTATGTATGCTTTAACGATGTTTAATAAATCGGCATAGCGTGATTACCCGCAATAATAGCAACCAAGTAATTCCCATCAAACGCATTGCTGCTATCGATCTTGGTACAAACTCCTTCCACGCCATTTTTGTTGATATTTATTCTGACGGAAGCTTCCGTACACTCGATAAACACAAGGAAATGGTGCAGCTTGCTAAGGGCGGACTGGGAAAGCGTTTAACAGAAGGAGCTTTCAAGCGAGGCCTAACGGCGCTATCCAACATTAAGCGTTTAGCCGAGAGTTACGAGTGCGAGCAAGTTTTAGCTTATGCGACCAGCGCCATCCGCGAAGCCGAAAATGGCGGGGAATTCATCCAAAAAAGCATCGACGATCTGGGTATCAAAATCAATGCTATTCCCGGGCGTGTGGAAGCAGAACTCATAGGTCTGGCTGTTCGGCATGGGGTGAAGATGACAGATAAGCCGATGCTGATAGCCGATATCGGGGGTGGAAGCGTGGAGTTTATTCTGGGGAATAAGAAAAAATTCTTCTTTACGGCCAGTAAAAAGATTGGGGTATCTCGAATGACCGAGATCTTCAAGCCTTCCGATCCTATCACCCAAAACGAAATCCGGGAGTTGGAAAATCATTATGAGGAACAACTCCGCGATGTAGCTCAGGCTTTCGCTCAACATCGTACAGACACCATCATTGGATCTTCCGGAACCATGGAAAACATTGCGTTGATGATTACTAACCGCAAGGATCAGTCCACCGAAGTTACTCTTAATGAAGTGGAGTTTTCGGCCCAGGAATTCAATGACTTTTATACCGATTTCATTAAGCTGAATCGTCAAGGACGTCAAAAAATATCCGGTTTAGATACAAAACGTGTCAGTTTCATAAATACCGGCGTGGTGCTGCTGCATTCTCTAATTCGAAAATTTGGAATCAAAACCATAAAAATTTCTTCTCAAGCGCTGCGAGAAGGCATCATTATCCGGTATCTGAAAAAGGAAATGGCCGAGCTTGGGTGGGATGAAACTTTTGCAGATCCCCGCAGGCGAAGTGTCTTTGAATTGCTTCGTAAAACCGATTGGCACGAAGCCCATTCCCGACACGTCGCTTATCTGGCACTTCTTATTTTTGATGCGCTTAAGCAAGAATTGGAGCTAACATCGGGAGATCGGGAACTGCTGGAATATGCAAGTTATCTCCATGATATTGGATATTATATTTCGCACTCGGGGCATCACAAACACGCACTATACATCATCCGGCATGCCGAACTAAAAGGTTTTAAGGAAGATGAAATTGAGATTATAGCTAACGTAGCACGCTATCATCGGCGATCAACGCCAAAGAAACGACATGTTGAATATTGGAAGCTGAAACCTGCACTTCGGAAAAGGATTAAGAAATTGGCGGGTATTCTGCGGGTGGCGGATGGGCTGGATCGAAGTCATTACCAAAACGTGAAAGGAATGGAAGTGTTTTCAAGAGAAAAAGAGATTCTCATCCACATTCAAACGGAAGGCGAGCCGCATCTTGAAATTTGGGGAGCTCAGCGAAAATCAGAATTACTGAAAGAGATGACGGGCAAGAAGGTTACCATCAAACAGGTTCAGAAACCGGCTTATTTCAGGTGAATGGTGATGCTTTTTACTGACTGATCCTAAGATTCATCTAATGGAGTTGAAGTGAAATTAAGTCTCTCTGCGACTGGTTAAAGGATTCCATAAATGAGATTTCTTCGGTAAAATAATTGGTCTTACTTCTATATTTTTCTGAGTCGCAAAAGGTGTTAACCTTATTCAGGAAGTTTGAGAATTATTTAGGATTAGAACCTGAATAACGCTCTATCCAAACTTTTCCAAAGTTGAAAACTACATTAAATCCTAATGTTGAGAAGCAATAACTTTGGAAAATTTATTTAGGGAATAAACAATCTCGGAAACTCTATCCCACCTCGGGGAGCTAATCCTTATACACATCTTTTTAACCCAAGCTTGGTTATAGAATTTGCCCTGAATGTAAATTATAGGATTGTATCGGCAACACCGAATGGTGTTGAATGTAAATATCCTATGGTGAAGACTTCAAAAGGAGGGTGTAACCATAGGTGAGAAAATCGCCCTAATCGAAACCCCAACGCGGGTTCAACAAAAACGGGTAGTGTTCGAGTGGAATTGAAGAAAGTCTTTGATGAAGATGGCATCGATGATACAGGAAAATAGCTCTGTAAAGATAGTTGAACCCACGTTGGGGTTCTATTCTAGGATGCCACTATACCCACGGTTTCACCGTGGGTTATTCACATTCAACTCCTTTGGAGTAGGGGATTGAATAAGTGTAATCGCCACATATAAATCTCACCATATATTTCTGTATCAGAAACTATCCCTCTTTAGAATTAATAATGCTTTTAGGAAGTTGGAAAGATTTTTCTTTGTGGCTTAAAGTACTCGGCTATCTTTAAATTATTTAAGAGAATAGAAAGATTCCAATACCTATTACATTAATAATCACAAACACAGTAACAGCCGCTTTTTTGATCTTACCGCCCCCTTCCATATCCATGTCCATGCCTGCGCCGTGTTCTTTTTTATGTTGCTGATACAAGTAGATCATCCATCCTGTTACTAATGTAAAAGCAATGTTCATCCAAAAAGTGTAATCGATCTTAAACTGTGTGACTTCCTGCACTACTTTGGCTGACTCAGGAATAATTCCAAAAAATGAAAAGGCGCTATTCAGAATTAATGCTGTAGCTACAATACTTACAAACATAATTCCGGCAATATATAGCGCTACTTTCCAGCCATAATATTTTGCATTAATATGAACCAAAGGTGGAACCATTAGGTCAGAATAAATGAATCCCATAATTCCGGCGAACATGACTCCATTTTCGTTTAGCACCGTTGCCAAAGGTATATTACCCATTGAACCGATAAAGGTAGCTCCAGCTACGAAAGGAGCAATTACTGCATTTTCAATTGTCACCACCCAATCAGGGATATTAGTAGCGTCAGCAAGAAAA
>JBDNFJ010000360.1:0-23447 GCA_041689895.1 Gracilimonas sp.
AGCTCATCAGATAGCCATCAATGTGGCTTCCGCTATGTTTATGATTCCATTTGGATTGTCCATCGCCATTTCACAACGCGTGGGCTTCTCCATTGGGCAGGGCTCGATGGAAAACGCTCGATTCCGTGGACACATCGGCATCGTGATTTGCGCCGGTATCATGACGCTTTCAGCCCTGCTGTTGTTCTTAGTTCCTGAGTTTATCATCCGTATTTATACCGACGATCCTGAAGTAGCAGGAGTAGCCGTTTCCCTTCTCTTTTTGGCGGCTATATTTCAAATTTCAGATGGCTTACAAGTGGGTAGTTTTGGTGCGCTTCGCGGATTGAAAGACACGCGCGTTCCTATGATCGTAAACTTCATCTCGTATTGGTTGATTGGTTTTCCTACCGGCTACCTGCTGGGCATTCATCTCGGTTATGGCCCACAGGGGCTTTGGATTGGCTTGATTGGCGGACTTACCGTTGCCGCATTTCTGCATAACTTCCGCTTTCACCGGTTAACACGAAGAACAGCGTGATGGTTTACGCTTGAATGATATCCGGTTCATGCTAAATCATGCATTCTAAATCTTAGCCCATCTCCACACTGAATGATGTTTGTCCTCAAAGGGTTTGGTTAGCACACGCAAATCATTATCCCACTGCATGCCCGTTTTCATTCACGATATCGCTACATCAGTTCCTCCATTTTCCTGCGATCAGCAACATGTTCGCGAGGTAATGAAAAAGCATATTGAAGGCGATCGCAAAACCAAGGCTATTATTCATCGTATTTACACGCAGTCGGGAATCGAAAAAAGGCATTCGGTAATCGAAGACTTTATACCCAATGCCAATGGGTCACTTTACTTCAATGGGGGCGTCAAATCTAATCCCGGCACGGCCACCAGAAATAAGGTATATGAGAAAGAATCAAAAAAGCTATTTGTAGAGGTGGCCCGGCAACTGCTCGCCGATAATCCCCATATATCAGCAGATGAAATTACGCACGTGATTACCGTTTCGTGCACCGGCTTTTTTGCGCCCGGCCCCGATTATGAAATTGTAAAGGCGCTCCATTTGAAACCCAATACCGAGCGCTTTCACGTCGGTTTTATGGGATGTTATGCTGCTTTTCCCGCATTAAAAATGGCTCAAGCTTTTTGCGCCTCCAATCCTGAAGCTAATGTTTTAATGGTGAGTGCCGAACTATGCACCTTGCATTTCCAATTCAAAAACGAGATAGATAATCTGATTTCCGGTTCCGTATTTGCCGATGGAGCTGCGGGCGTGCTTATTTCCTCCAAAAAGCCACAGAAACCGGCATTTGAACTCCATCAGTTTGCCTCGGCACTGGCTCCAAAAGGAGAAAAAGATATGGCCTGGACCATCGGCGATTTCGGCTTCGATATGGTACTTTCTACTTATGTTCCCGATATCATTCAAGCAAATATCGCATCCGTCATACAACCTTTGTACCATCAATATCAAATCACCGATAAAGACATTGATTACTGGGCTATACATCCCGGCGGTCGCTCTATTTTGGATAAAATTGAAGATTCATTGGAGCTTGCGCCCGAACAGATTTCTGCTTCCCGAAAAACGCTGGCCGAATATGGCAACATGAGTAGTGCCACCATATTTTTTGTATTAAAAGAATTATTGGCCTCTGATCTCACCGATGGGCAAAAAATTCTACCCATGGCTTTTGGCCCCGGCCTGACCATTGAAAGCGGCCTGTTTACCGCTGTTCAGCCTTCGGGAGCCTAATTCATGCCGCTCGTTCTCCGTCAAAGACAGCCCGAGTTGGTAGAAAAAATGGACCTGGAAAATTGTGATCCGGTTTTATTAGCAAACACGTATCGGCAGTTCGGCACCATTAATCTTCTGCTTTCCAAATGGAGGAAGATTTATCAGCAAGAAATGCGTCCACTTATGCAACCGGGCAACCGTTATAGTTTGCTCGACATTGGCTTTGGCGGGGGTGATGTTGCACTAAAACTTGCAGATTGGGCAAAAAAGGATGGGTTTACATTGAATATTACAGGTATTGAAACCGATTCAAGAGCGGTTGAGTTTGTACAACAATTGGTGCTTCCGGAAAGGGTTACCTTTCGGCACTGTTCCTCAACGCAATTAGTAAAAGAGCAATCTTCCTTCGATTTTGTAATCTCTAATCACGTGCTCCATCATTTAGGTGCGCGCCAGGCTCAAAAACTACTGGGTGAAGCAAAACAACTGGCTTCACAAAAAGTACTCTTTACGGATATTGAACGCAGTGATCTTGGATATGCGATGTTCGCCGCCATCGCTCCACTTATTTTTCGAAATTCATTTATCGTCTATGATGGATTGATTTCCATCAAACGGAGTTATACCCGTGCTGAGCTTGCGGAAATAATCCCGGACAATTGGTCTATAAAACGTTTATTTCCATTTCGACTATTATTGATATATGAGCCATCCTGATAAGCACATACCTATTGTGATTGTTGGCGGCGGTCCGGTTGGGTTGTTTCTGGCCATTGCCTTATTGAAAAAAGGTATTTCTTGCCGAGTACTCGAACAGCGCGAAAACCCGGTACCCGACTCGCGGTCTTTGGGGATTCACCCAATTTCTGTAGAACTTTTTGACGAACTTGGTATCACAGAACCTTTTCTGAAAGCCGGGCTGAAAATCAAAAAAGGGCTGGCGCTTACGGGGAAACGAAAGCTGGGCGAAATTTTATTTGAACAATGCCCCGAACCTCATAATTACATCTTAGCCTGCCCCCAATTCACTACAGAAAAAATTCTTCGGGAAGAACTGAATAAACTGGATGAAGATGCGCTGATTACCCAAGCTGAGTTTCAACACTTTTCGGAGCAGGAGGATGAGATAGAGATTAGTTACTCAACCCCCTCCCAAGCGCATGAACGGATAACCGCTACCTACTTAGTTGGGTGTGATGGTAAAAGCAGCCGTGTTCGCAAAAAGGCATCCATCCATTATTCAGGAAAGCGATACAAAGACACCTATATTATGGGCGATTTTGAGGACAATACGGAATTCGGCAGCGATGCGGCTATTTTCCTCCCAAAGGCCGGTGTAATCGAGTGCTTTCCGCTTCCCAAAAAAATGCGTCGTTGGGTGGTCAAAACCTCTTCTTTTATAGACCACCCTACCAAGAAAGAGTTGGCAACCAACATTCAATCTCGCATTGGATATGAGCTTTTTGAGGTGGCACATACCATGGTAAGCAGCTTTGGAGTGCAGCATTTTGCGGCTGAGACGTTCGCAAAAGGGAGGGTTCTGTTGGCCGGAGATGCAGCTCATGTTGTAAGCCCGATTGGGGGACAAGGCATGAATCTGGGTTGGCTGGGTGCAGCGGAATTAGCACGTACATTGGCCGATATCATGCAAACTACAGACGACTTAAACAATGCCCAAAAGGCACTGAAAGCTTATTCAGATAAGCAGAAAAAAATCACCAAAAAGGTAGCGCGGCGAGCAGAGCTTAATATGACCTTGGGCAGAAAGACGTCGATTCCGTTTCTTAGAAACCTGCTACTAAAAACCATGTTGCATTCACCCCTTCGCCAAAAAGCGGCCGAAGCATATACCATGCGTGGTTTAGAGCATTGGTGGATTTAAACTGGGATCGTAAAAATGCAGGATGACCCGTCGCCGGAATCATAGCTATAGGTAATCTCACCCCTCAGTTTGCTAATTAGGGCTTGCATCATATTGTTGGACTCAGAACCTTCACTCTCAACTTCTGCTTTTTTATCCAGGCTTATTCCGTTGTCGCTCACCATTAAAACGATCTTCTCTTCTCGGGCTTGCTTTAGGCTCACCACCAGCTCCCCTTGTTCTACATTTGAAAAATCATGCTTAAAAGCATCCAAAAGGAGTTCATTGAGTATCAATCCACACAAAATGCCTTTGTTCGCATTCAGATGTATTTCCTCAAAATGGGTATGCACAAGAAGTTTCTGGGCTAAACCATTGCATGAATTTTGTGCTCCTTGTAACACCATGCTTAAATATTGGGGAAGTTCTAAAACATCCACTTCCTGCTGCTGTGCAAGCATAGAATGGGCATCAATGAGAGACTGAATTCTGGTGTTGGTTGTATGTAGGGCATCGAACGCTGCCTTTTCTTTGGTTTCCTCCATATCAAATTCCAGCTGTCCACTTATTAACGAAAGCGTATCTTCGAACTGATGATGGGTTTCCCGAAGCTGATTTTCACGAGCTTCCAGCCTACTTGCCATTTTATCATACTTTTTGGAACGTTCTATAGCAGTTGAAACGTGCAGGGCTAACGATTCAAATACAGGAACATCTTCATTTTCAAAGCTATTATTTCCTTTTTTATTGATGGCTTGAAGCACACCAAATGCTTGGCCTTCCGTGTTTTGTAAAGGCACACAAATAATATTCCGAGTAGTAAATCCTGTAGAAAGGTCTTTCCAAAATACATCGCTTTCTATTATATCATTAGAAATAAAAGACTGATTGTAGGAAATTACCCAGCCGCCAATGCCTTTACTTTTGGGCACAGCCATTCCAATAATCTCATCTTTAACGGGGCCGGTAGGTACACTTACATTAAGATCTCCGGTAAGCTCATCAAGTAACATGAGCGAACTCGCTTCTGCATGCATCACAATCTTAGCGGCTTCCATACATTTACGCAGCACTTCTTTGAGCTGTAGCGTACGATTGATGCCATCCACCACGTGAAGCAGGAGCCGCTCGTGACCAGAGGGCATACCCTCATCTGTGATTATATTTTTGTCCTTTTTGCTAATAACTTTACCCGAAAAAATTTATCCGAATTGAGAATATAGAAAAATATTTATTCATACCTACCATCTTCAAAGTTTTGTACTAAAAAAGCACGGCTTTAAGAGCCGTGCTTTTTAAAAATATAGTACTTTTCAGTTCAAACCCAACTGAATAAACGGCTTAATTCTGCTCTTTACTTCTCTTCAAGTAATCGCGCAATACGGTTTGAAGGATCCCTCCATTTCGGTAGTAATCTACTTCAACCGGAGTATCAATTCTACAAACGGTCATAAACGTTTGTGCTTCGCCATTCGTCTTTGTAGCCGTTACTTTAATCTCCTGACGAGCTTTCACACTATCATCCACCTCAATATCAAAGGTCTCGGTACCATCCAGTCCTAAACTATCGGCACTTTCGCCTTCTTTATACTGCAATGGAAGTACGCCCATTTGAATTAGGTTAGATCGGTGAATACGCTCATATGAAGTCGCTATCACAGATTTTATTCCCAACAAAGAAGTTCCTTTAGCGGCCCAGTCCCGAGATGAACCCGAACCGTATTGTCTTCCGGCCAAAGCAACCAGCGGGGTATCACTTTCTTTGTATTTTAGGGAAGCATCATAAATCGAGGTGATTTCATCGTCTGGCAGATAATTAGTGAATCCACCTTCAGTACCCGGTGCTAAATGGTTCTTAAATCGAACGTTGGCAAAAGTTCCGCGCGTCATTACACGGTCGTTACCACGACGAGAACCGTAGGAGTTGAAATCTTTTTGCTCCACACCGTGCTCTTTCAAGTACACACCGGCTGGCGCATCTTCTTTGATATTCCCGGCGGGTGAAATATGGTCGGTTGTAATAGAATCGCCTACTTTCACCAATACTCTCGCCCCTTTAATTGGCTTGATAGCATCCGGTTCTTCGTTCATATCCATGAAAAATGGAGGTTCTTGAATGTAGGTTGAGTCTTCACTCCAATTAAATTGGTCTCCACCTAATACCGGAATTTCTTCCCATGTTGGAGATTCGAAAATATCACCATACATCTTCTCAAATAGCTCTGGACGGACAGCCGCATCTAAATGCTCGGCAATTTCGGCCGTTGTAGGCCAAATGTCTTTTAGATATACGTCTTCGCCATCTTTGTCTTTACCTATTGGCTCGTGGGCTAAATCAATATTTACCGTACCGGCCAAGGCATAAGCAACAACCAATGGAGGAGAAGCCAGATAATTTGCTTTCACATAAGGATGGATGCGACCTTCAAAGTTCCGGTTTCCGGAAAGCACACCTGCGGCAACTAAATCACCTTCCCTAACGGCTTTTTCTACCGGTGGAGGCAGTGGACCGGAGTTACCAATACACGTAGTACAGCCGTATCCTACCAGATTAAATCCAAGTTTGTCCATGTATTCGGTTAGCCCGGCTTCATTCAAATATTCGGTTACCACTCGTGAACCGGGCGCGAGTGATGTTTTTACATAAGCCGGAACTTTGAGTCCTTTTTCGTAGGCTTTTTTAGCCACGATTCCGGCACCCAACATTACGCTTGGGTTAGAGGTATTGGTACAGGATGTGATAGCGGCTATAACCACATCGCCATGCTTCATCTCAATTTCTTGCCCATTTTTATACAGCCCTTTGTTGGCCAATTCTTTTTGAGTCAGGTTGAATCCCATAGTAGGATTGTCGCTGGTCAGTGAATTTTGAAACGCCTTCTTCATGTTACCGAGAGTAATTCGGTCGTGCGGAAGTTTTGGTCCGGCTAAAGAAGTCACAACTGTACTCAGATCCAACTCGAGAGTAGAAGAAAACTCAGGATCGGGAGTATCATCCGTTCGGAACAACCCCTGTTCTTTGGTATAGCTTTCAACCAGCTTCACAAGTTCATCTGAACGGCCGGTTCGTTTCATGTATTGCAGCGCTTCATCATCAATTGGGAAGAAGCCCATTGTGGCTCCATATTCCGGAGACATGTTTGCGATGGTTGCTCTATCAGGCAGGCTCATGCTGCTGAGTCCATCCCCATAAAATTCTACAAATTTACCCACTACGCCATGCTCACGTAGCATTTGGGTTACCGTCAACGTTAAGTCAGTAGCCGTTACGCCTTCCTGTAGCTTTCCAGTTAGTTTCATACCTGTTACTTCGGGAACCAGCATAGAAATAGGCTGTCCCAGCATGGCTGCTTCCGCTTCAATTCCACCAACACCCCAACCAAGAATACCAAGTCCATTAATCATGGTAGTGTGTGAGTCGGTTCCCACCAAGGTATCAGGATAAGCGGTGGTAGAACCGTCTTCCTCTTTACGGGTGAAAACCCCACGACCTAAATATTCAAGGTTTACCTGGTGTACAATTCCACGTCCCGGAGGTACCACACGGAAATTATCAAAAGCTTCTTTACCCCATTTTAGGAACTCGTAACGCTCATTATTACGCTCCATTTCTTTTTCAACGTTAAACATCAACGCGGCTTCCTGGCCGAACATATCTACCTGTACGGAGTGATCAATCACCAAATCTACGGGAACTTGTGGGTTGATGTCGGTTGCTTTACCCCCCATACGCTGCATGGCAGATCGCAGAGCCGCCAAGTCAACTACGGCTGGCACTCCGGTAAAATCCTGCAGAACTACACGGGAAGGCTTAAAAGGAATTTCGCCTTGCGGATCTTTGGCATCGTAGTTTGCCAACGCATCAATATCTTTTTCAGTGACTGTGTATCCATCAAATTCACGCAATACCGCTTCTAATAATATTTTTATAGAGAAGGGCAGTTTATCAATGTTATCATACCCCAGTTCTTTTAATTTTGTAAGGCTGTACAGATATGCTTTACCTGAACCGGTTTCAAATTCAACTCTGGTTTGCTTCAGTTTGTTGCTCATTATATACTCGTTTTAGATTTTCTTTCTCTTATGCTTATAAGATACAAATCTTTTTATGCTTTGTCTTTATCAACTCTCTATCGGATTTATTGAGCCAAACGATTGATAATCTTTAACTGAACAGATTTATCCAGCGGTCTTAAATTAAAAAAGTCCCGCCATAATTAAACGACAGGACTTAGCTACAATGAAAAAAGTTCTTACATTTTCACTGTCACCCCAAATTGGAGGTACGCAATGCCGTAGCCTAATTCAGCATAGGCACCAAATTTTTCACTAAAGTGATAGCGGCCACCTACAAATACAGAGTAAGTAGCCCCTCCTGCAGAAACGCTGGGGCTACCCGCGCCATCCCAACTGGCAGATGCTATGTTATAGCCAAGCATCAATCCGCCATAAGTATCAATTATTATCCACTAATGGATAGTGATAAGCGCCTCTTGCACCTATAATAAAGTTAGTGTACGTCCAGGTTCCTGATCCAAAGTCTTCTTTGGTTTGAGCAAATCCCAGGTAACCGCCAACGCTAATATTTTCATTAATGCCATAACCTAAAGAGGCACTAATTGGAATTCCGGTACCCGTGAGTGTTGTACCCAGTCCGATACCCGCATTAATATCGATGGCCTCGGAGCCTCGAAATGTGGGTGTTACTTCACTTTTTTCTTGTGCCTGCAAAGCCATAGGAATTAAAACTACTGCAGCCAAAATCAGTGCTATCTTATTCATTGTTATACCCTTTTGTTAGTCTAAATTATGTTTTGTTAAGCTTAAGAGTTGCCCAAGTATGTAGATAAGCTGGGCTAATTTGAATACCCCAAATTGGGTATTTTTTGGTTGGGCCTTTAAACTTGAACTTATTTTTAAAATCTAACTGCTTAAATGCACTTTTTTATTCTCAGTAGTTTAGTTTGGCAGAAGCATTCAGATATACCTCTCAAAGAATTGTTGTAGTTCTATATGTTTTGGACCGAGGTAAGTATTAAAACAAATTTTATTACCGGGGCGGGCAAAAGGTGAGATTTTCCTGACCGGGCACGTTCGGTCGATAGGGTAAGCGCTTACTTACAACGCCTGTAACTAATCCCAATCCATTTTTAACGTTGGAATATTTTCCCGGAATTTCTGCGGCATCTTTATTAAAATCGTACCAGTTTGAGTCGGCAGACACCACCAGTAATTCGCCACTTAAATCAATAATTTGATTTTCTGAAACCCCATATACCCTCGTAATTTCACTTAAATTATATACCTCAAAACGCTTGATTCCACCAAATAACTCCTCTATTTCATTTAGAGATGAAATAGAATAGTGCTGGAACCCGCTTGGCTCACCATCATAAAGCACTCTAAATGTATAGGTAATCTCAGCAACCACAAGGTGTTCCACATCCCCTTTTATATCTACAAAACAGCGCTCTGTTCTTGAGTCATAAGATATTTCCGGGTTGCCAAAATCGGGCGGAATATTTGCAGTTGCAGACGTCTTTTCCTGCTCTGGTGAAATGGCCTGAATGGTGTACGTGTACTCAGAATTTAAAGCAACATCGGTCCAAAAATTCCAAACGTAGGTGTTTTGAGCTAATTGCATGAGCGTATCTTGTAACTGAACGGCTTGCCCATCATTTTCCCGAATCATAAATACGTTCGCATCATTAGAAATAGGGCCTCTCAAAATGGTAGTTCTCAAAGGCATTACGCGTACCCATTGGGTATCAGCTGACTGATCCAGAACTCCGTACATAGAATAATTATACAGATTGTTTTCTTTTAATGGTTCGAAAGAGTTATCGCAACCAATTGCCAAGGCTACACCCATCAAAACAATTGAAAGTAGCATTCTCTTGCTTCTATTAATTGGATTTGTTGGATACATGCTTACTCAACTATGTGAATATTACCGGAGTTCACCAAAGGGCAGGCAATTAAATTTCCTTGATTATCGTGACAGCTCTTAAGAGGCATCCTTTTGCTTACAATTCCCACCAATACACCCAGCCCATGATCTATATTAGAAATGGAGCCCGGTAAAAAGCGTTCCTCTTCTGAAAGCCCCCGTTCATCGGGCCAATCGGACCCTCCTGAAACTACCGTTACTTCCTGCTTAATATGTTTTATGCCGAGAAAATCGGTTACATATTTTTTATTCAATTCCCCAAAGTTATCATTTGGATAACCGAAGATAATCTTTCGCCCATTACCCTCCTCTCGTATATCGTCTTTCAGTGAGAATGATTCGGAATATACATTTGGTTTTACAACTCCTCTTTCCACCACTTTGAAATAGTATATAATTTCTGACACAACCAAATGTTTAACTTGATCCACAAATATTCGGGCTAACACCTGCTCGTCTCCGTAATCCACTATCGGGGTGGGGAAATCTTTGGGCACAGAAACCTCTGCAGTACTGCTTGCTCCGTCTTTGTTTGTTGCTTTAAAGTAATACTCCTCGCCGGGCTCTATGTCTGCATCCGTCCAATAATTCCAAGCATAATAATGATCTCGAAGCTTGAATAAAGAGTCTTGTAGAGTGTACACGTCTCCGCTACTTTTTTTAGTGAGCGTAACTTTAGCGCCCAATGGTTCGGTACTGGTTAGAATGGAATCGCGAACCGGCATCACGCGAACCCATTGCGTATCAGCCGAAGCATCCAAGGTTCCATAAATGGAAAAATAATACTGATCATTTTCTTGAAGTGGATTAAAAGTATCATCGCACGCACTCAGTAGCACCGTCATTAGAACAGCGAAGAGGGCTAATATTTTTCTTACAGTTATTCTATCAGTGCTGACTTTCATTTGTTCACTTCCAATTTTAACGAGGCGTAAGGATAGAAGGGTAGCTGGTTTATCCTTCTCTGGGTATATACGTCGAAGTAAAATATGTTGGCTTGATTGTAGGTGTTTATAGCACCAAGCTGGACATTTAAAAGCCCACCGGTAAATTCAAAATCTCGTTCCATAGATGCATCCAACCGATGATAAACAGGCATCCTGCCACCATAAGGCCGATCCATAATAATACGTGGCACTCCGGGATCTCCTTTTATATTGGGGAGCTTATCTTCAAACCGGATCAAATCATCAAAACCTAAAGGACGAGTGTAGGGCAATCCGGAACCTAATTGCCAACCGAGATTAAACATATACTTCCCAAAATTAAGACTGGTTTGCACATTTACTTTGTGCCGGCGGTCGTGCGCAGGATGGTAGCTCTGGGATGATTCGCCAAACCAGGTAATAAATAAATCTTGAGAGGTTTCGTACTCTGTCCAGGAATATCCGTAACCCAGCGAGGTGTAAAGCACGCGCCCGTTGTATTCGAGGCTTACATCAGTTCCATAAATAAAACCATCAGCGCTGGCTATTTCGGTTGAAAATTGTGCAACCGTGCCCCAAACGGCTACCGGTTTATTTTTCAGCCATTTGTAATATCCTTCAACCGAAAGATTCAGTTTATCGCCAAAGGGCTGTCTCCACCCAAGTAGTGCATGAATGGCTTCCATCTGAGAAGCCTCGCCGGGCACAGGCATCCAAGCGGTAAAAGCAGAACCGGCATCGCGGTCGTCTGTTATTCCAATTAGGGGCTGGCGATAAATACCCAGAGCAGCATTAATTTCTTCATTATTAATATTTCTCGGTTGCCATGAAACGCGCAACCGTGGCTCTATACTTGCATCATAATTATTAGAAACATCTATGGCTACCCCCGGATACACGTCTATTTTCTCCCCAAAAGGTATGGTAGATTCTACATATCCTCCGAGGCTATAAATCGTATTTTCGTCCGCTTCTTGATTGAAGAACATTTCATTGATATCATAATCCAATGCATTCACCTTGAGGAATACGCCATAATCAAATCGAATTTTTTTGGCGAATTGGGTAAGATTTATATCCAGATTGAATAAAGAAGCGTTAGACTCGCGCCGAGAACCGGTGGTTTTATCTACTCCATTAAAAATACTTCCGGTACTTTTATCATCGGCCCCAGCTACATTTGATACATAAGAGAAGCCTACATTTATATCAAATAGCGAAATGGGGCCATCGGATAAACCGGAACATCGCCCACCCACCAACAGGTTGTTCCATTTGAAAGCATCTCCTTCCTCATAATCCAGCCGACCCCGATCATACGTGCGCATTAATAAGGTAGAGCAGTTTCCACCAGCGTTATTGTTATAACTCATTTTCAAAAACTGACTATCAAAACGCAGGGGCTGTTCACCGCTGGGATAAAACTTACTGGCGCCCTCAATTAAAGACCGCCGGGTTGAAAGTACTATTGAACTGCGGCCTTTTACCAATGGTCCTTCCACAAACACTTCACCCAAAAAAGGACTGATAGAGCCGGAACCGCTGTATTCATATTTATTCCCCTGCCTTAGCTTCACATCTAAAACTGAAGAAGTCCGTCCGATATAGCGTGAACTAAAACCTCCGGCATAAAAATCTGCATTGGCTACCAGTTCTTGTGGGAATGCAGAAAAGAAGCCAATAATGTGGAATGGTTGGTAAATCAACATTCCATCCACCAAAACCATATTCTCAGAAGGCGTTCCGCCACGCACAAAAAGCTGCCCTCCACGATCTCCGGTGGAAACAACGCCCGGTAATGTTTGTAAATAGGAAGCAATGTCTCCTCCCCCCGCCGGTGTTGGAACGCGCGCTAATTCAATTCTGGAGATCTTTTTCTGTCCCGCAGATAAATCTGCTGTTCGCCCAGAATAAGTAACAATCCCTTCATCCTGACTCTCATCCGAAGGATTCAGTCGCACGCTTTTTCTCTTGTTCAAGGCTCCGCTCAAAAATGCAACGGAATCTACGTAGGTGGTATAGCCTACATAGCTCACCTTCATTATATATCGTCCTTTGGAAATACTACCAATCTGATACAGCCCGTTTATATCTGCCGTAGTTCCTTTATAGATATCTCCATTTTCATAGAGTAATACCACATTGGATAACTCCAGTGGCTCGCCAGTTTGTGCGTTTGTAATCAAGCCTTCAATAGTATATTGCTGCGCAAGAGCCAATATAGATGGAGCAAGAGCCAATAAGAAAAGGAGTATAAATCTCCTCCCAATAAAATACGTTTGAAGCGACATGGGCATCATTTAAGATTTAATAAAGTCTGATTTCTAAGCAATACCATGTGTTTATAGCTACCAAAATAAGGGCACAAATAACAATCTCTATCAATAAACAAAAAAACTATGGTAGAAGTTGAGATTTAAGCTCCTAAATACCCATTCAAAATTATGATTTTTTCTATTCCTTCTGTGTTGATATCTACAAGAATAACTTCTATCTTATTCGACTTTCCAATAAGACAAAACAAACGAGTATAATCGTGGACACATTAAGTTTTAAGACATACTCAGCCAAACCCAAAAACATTGAAAAGAAATGGGTGCTCATTGATGCTGAAGATCAGCCACTGGGCCGACTGAGTAGCGAGATTGCAAAAATACTGAGAGGTAAAACAAAACCGATCTTCACTCCACATATGGACACCGGGGATAACGTGATTGTTATTAACTCGGAAAAAGTGAAGTTGACCGGTAGTAAGATGGCGGATAAAACCTATTTCCATCATACTTTTTACCCAGGCGGAGAGCGATTTACTACAGCGAGCAAAATGATGGAGAAAGATCCAACTTCTTTAATTACTACCGCTGTTAAAGGCATGCTTCCTAAAACTAAGTTGGGGCGTAAAATAGCCGGCAACTTAAGAGTTTATGCAGGCCCAGTACATCCGCATACTGCACAAGAACCAGAAATCATTGAGCTTTAATCCATCCATAACTGAATAATGGCACAAGCGAATTACATAGGACGACGAAAAACCGCAACAGCCCGTTTATATATTAAACCGGGTAAAGGCGAAGTTATCATCAACCACAAACCAATTGAAGAATATTTTTCTGTAAAAGCACGTCGCAATGTTGCCCTGCTTCCTATTACTGTTACCGAGAAAGAAGGCAAATACGATATTAAAATCACCGTGCGTGGTGGTGGTAGCACTGGTCAAGCCGGCGCTATCTCTCATGCACTTGCGCGTGCTTTAGACGGCGAGAA
Source organism: Gracilimonas sp. (assembly GCA_041689895.1). Classification (GTDB taxonomy): domain Bacteria; phylum Bacteroidota; class Rhodothermia; order Balneolales; family Balneolaceae; genus Gracilimonas. The sequence continues at coordinate 13,738 of JBDNFJ010000360.1, forward strand.
CGAAGATCTTCACGATGTTCTTAAAGGACACGGACTTCTTACCCGAGATGATAGAATGGTAGAGCGTAAAAAATACGGTCAGCCTAAAGCTCGAAAGAAATTTCAGTTCTCTAAGCGTTAATATTTTTCGCACAAACACTTTTTCAAACACAATCACGCATATGTGGCGACCCTTCGTTTGGTGTCTTCCCGAATATTCGGAAAGATTAACGCTCGGGAATGACCTACATAGAGGATTAACCTAAATCACATACTTAATATCATGCCAAAAGCTGCATCTATAGAAGACCTGTTAAAATCAGGCGCCCACTTCGGTCACTTAACCCGCCGATGGAATCCAAAAATGAAGGATTTCATCTTTATGCAACGCAACGGGATTCACATCATTGACCTGAAGAAAACCCAAAAATATTTACAAGAAGCTCTTAACGAAGTTCAAAAGCTTTCTCGTGCCGGTAAAACCATTCTTTTTGTAGGAACTAAAAAGCAATCAACCGAAATCATTAAAACGGAAGCGCTCCGTTGTGGAATGCCACACATTACGCACCGTTGGTTAGGTGGAATGTTGACTAACTTTAGTACCGTTCGCAAAAGCATTTCTCGTATGGATGAAATTGATCGAATGAAAACCGACGGTACCTTCGCCGAATTAACTAAAAAAGAAGGCTTAATGCTTCAAAGAGAGCAAGACAAGCTGGACGATACGCTCGGTGGTATTAAAAATATGGGTCGCTTGCCCGGAGCCGTATTTGTAGTGGATATTATTAAAGAGCATTTAGCAGTAAGCGAAGCCATTAAGCTTCATATACCCATCATTGCTATGGTGGATACTAATAGTGATCCTGATGTACCTGATTTTATTGTTCCTTGTAATGATGATTCTGCTCGCACCATCCAGTTGGTAGCTACGCAAGTATCTGATGCTATCATCGAAGGATCAGCAGAGCGCGAAGCACAACAAGAAGAAGACGTGATGGAACAAGCTGCCGCAGATGCCAAGAGCGAGAAAAAAGCCACCTCTGAAACTGATGTGATAGACGCTGCTAAAGGTACTAAGCTACGTTCTCGCCGCAAAAAGAAAGGCGACGACAAGAAGCAAGATCAAAAAGCTGACAAGGCCAAAGCAACTGCCGACGCTGACAGTAACGATGAAGAATAATAATTTAAACAACCTAAAACACTATTCAGAAAAATGAGCATTTCTGCTGCTGACGTAAAAAAACTTCGTGATATGACCGGCGCGGGCATGATGGATTGCAAAAAAGCCCTCTCTGAAGCAGACGGTGATTTTGATCAAGCTGTCGAACTACTGCGTAAAAAAGGCCAAAAAGTATCCGAGAAAAGAGCGGACCGTGAAGCCAATCAAGGCTTAATTCTGAGCCGTATCAGTGATGATAGAACCAAGGCTGCTCTTATTGAAATTAATTGTGAAACGGATTTTGTTGCCCGAAATGAAGATTTCCAAAACGATGCGAAATCTTTCCTTAACGCGGCCTTCGAAAACGACATTGATAATGTAGAAACCCTATTGGCTACGAAAGTAAACGGGCTTACCATCGAGAAGCGTCTTGAAGAGATGGTGGGTAAAATCGGTGAAAAAATAGCTGTCAATAACGTAGTCCTGATTACTACCGAAGGCACATTGATTTCCTACATTCACCCCGGAAACCAATTGGGCGTATTAGCCGAATTTGACGGTGATCTGACTAACCATGAAATTGGCAAAGATGTGGCCATGCAAGTGGCCGCTATGAAGCCTCTTTCCGTAACCCGTGATGGCGTGGATGCCACCATTGTAGAGAAAGAGCTCGAGATTGCCAAAGAGCTATTGTTGAATGAAGGAAAGCCGGAGCACATTGCTGAACAAGCGGCAAAAGGTAAACTCCGCCGCTTCTATGAAGAGCGTGTTCTGCTGGAACAGAAATTCGTTAAAGATAACAGCGTTTCCGTAAAAGAGTATCTCGAACAAAATGATGCTCCCCTGGTCAAGTCGTTCTATCGGCTGCAACTGGGCGAAAACGCTTAGTAAATTTTATTTACCTTTAGGCTGTCAAAATTGACAGCCTTTTTTTTGTCTTACAAAAACCTAACTAAGGATACCGTGGGAAATAAATACAACAGAGTGCTTCTCAAGCTCAGTGGCGAGGCACTTCTTGGAAAACAAGGACATGGCATTGACCCTGATACCCTGAGCAGCTATGCGCGGGAAATTCAATCTATTCAAGAAGCCGGAGTTCAGGTTTCTGTTGTGATTGGCGGAGGGAATATCTTTCGCGGAGTGAAGGGTGCTACCCAAGGCATGGATCGTGTTCAAGGGGATTATATGGGCATGTTGGCTACTATGATTAATAGTATGGCCCTGCAAGATGCTTTGGAACAAATTAATGTGCAAACCCGACTGATGAGCGCTATTCGTATGGAGGCTATTGCAGAGCCTTATATCCGTCGCCGCGCTATTCGTCACCTCGAAAAAGGACGCGTTGTTATTTTTGGGGCAGGAACCGGAAACCCTTACTTCACCACCGACACTGCCGGCTCTCTTCGCGCTATAGAAATTGAGTGCGATGTAATCTTGAAAGGAACTCGTGTGAACGGTATCTACGATTCCGATCCGGAGAAAAATGACGATGCAGAAAAATTTGATGTAATCACCGGAGATGAGGTTCTTAAACGCCGCCTTTCAGTGATGGACTTAACCGCTTTCACCCTTTGCCGTGAAAATAAAACTCCAATTATCGTCTTCAACATGAATAAAGAGGGCAATTTGAAGAGGATTGTAGTGAATGGTAAAGACGAAGGAACTACGGTTATCTGGGATTGAGCTGGAGCCTAACCCGCTTTAAGCGTACAGAAAAGCATGTATAATCTGCGCCGCTAATTTCGTGGTTCTGTGGTCGATATCGTAGATGGGATTTGCTTCCGTAATTTCGAATATCCTTAAGCTCTCATTTTGTTTGGCGTGATGAATACACTCCATCACTTCTCTCCCAGATAAACCAACGGGGGAAGAAGCACTCACACCGGGAGCATCGGCTGCCTGAATGGAATCCATATCCAGCCCCAAAAAGAAAGAGCGATCTCCGATTTGCTCTACTACTTTCTGAAAGGAAGCGCCTACTCCATTTTCTAAAACCTCCGGTAAGTAATGAAGAGGGACTCCAAGCTTCGAAGCGTCTTCCAGATAAAACGCACCATTCGATTCTTTACGAATCCCAAATTCAGTAAAATGGGCGGGCTGTAAATAGCCATCTTCTATCAGTTTTCGATACGGCGTTCCGCTGGTCATTTTATTTGCTAAACGCATATCCAAATGGGCGTCTATATTGATGGCAGAAATATCCTTCTCGGTTTCAGCAAGAGCTCGCACATCTGCATAAGAAATATCATTTCCCCCACCCAGCACAATTACCTTTTTTCCATCTCTCAAAAACTTTGCAACAGCTTCGGTTAAAGAAGCATGGACTTGCTCTAACGCATCCTGCTCATTTTTGGGTTCCAGTAAATCGGTGTCTTTAGCAGTATCAAAAAAGTCGGTAATTATGTTTCCGGCATCAAAAAGGGTTACAACAGAATCTGGATTTACCTGTAATTTATACAGCTGCTCGCGAATTTTATTTGGAGCCTCTGCCGCGCCAACCCGGCCATTATTTCTTTGAACACCCTCATGTTGTGGACAGCCAATCAACACATGAGTGGCAGCAAAATACTCCCGTTCATCAAAACCAATTTCCTGCACCACCCAATGATCATGTGAATCATGAGAGCGCATGTTTTTGAGCTCTTCCGATACCGGCTTTAGAATGTCATTTAATCTTTCGATACCCACACCTTCTCCCCTTTTTTAATAACGGTATGCACGTGATTCTCTCCAAAAAAATAGGCAAGGTCTTTATAATTCGTAGTATCCAACAGCAAAATATCTGCTTGGTAGCCTGGAGCAATACATCCCCGTTTATGCATTTCAAGCGCTTTGGCACCATTTTGTGTGGCACAGCTTAACGCCTCCTCTACCGACATTCCCATTTTAGTACACGCCATACTCATGAGTAACTGCATGGAAATAGTCATGGAAGAACCCGGATTGAAATCTGTGGCTAAAGCAACCAAGGCTCCAGCGTCCAGTAATTTCCGCGCCGGGGAATAGGGAATATTTAGGAAATAAGAAACTCCGGGAAGCACCGTAGCCACGGTTTCTGAATCAGCGATGCGCTGAACATCTTCATCACTTAGCACTTCCAAGTGATCGACCGATACCGCTCCCAATTCAAGGGCCATTTCAACTCCACCAATATCATTAAACTGGTTGGTGTGAAGCTTCGGTTTGAGTCCATATTCCAGTCCTTTTTCAAATACACGGCGCGACTCTTCCACTGTGAAATATCCGTCTTCACAAAACACATCACAGTAATCTGCCAGTTCCGCAAGCTCGGGAATCATTGCCAGCACTTCTTCGATATATTTTTCCTTCGTGGTGTTTTTTGGAACCGCATGTGCTCCTAAAAAGGTGGACTTAAGCTCAATCGGTTGCTCGTGCTTCAGCTCGTTAATCACTTTCAGCATCTTTCGTTCCGTTTCCAAATCAAGACCATATCCACTTTTAATTTCCATGGTGGTGATGCCTTGCTTCAGCGCTTTTCGGAGGCGAACCCGAGCCAGGTCTTTCAGTTCTTCTATGGAGGCCTTACGCGTTGCTTCAACCGTGGAGAGGATTCCACCTCCCTGTTTGGCAATTTCCTCATAACTCAATCCGGCCGAGCGCATGGCAAATTCATCGGCGCGATTTCCACCAAACACCAAGTGCGAATGAGAATCCACAAATCCCGGTACGGCAGCCTTCCCTTCCGCATCTAAGATATCGGGATGTCCTTCCACCTGCTCCAGCACTTCGCCCAAAGTCCCCACGGCTTTAATAACTCCGTCCGATATATACACCGCGCCCTCCTGAATAACACGGAGACTTCGCAATTCAGAACCACGTACCACACCGGGCTTGGGAGTGGCAATTTGACTTATATTTTGAATAAGAAGGTTAGACATAGGATCTTTTATATGCGTGAGTTTTTAATAATGCGTACTTACGAATCGAAAATCTAAAAACGGATCTAATGGCTTGATATGAATTTTAAGCTCAAAATATCTACTTATTTAGATGCTTGAATAAAGTTGCTGTACAAAACATCAAACATAGCTTTATGAAACGGATTGGTACCATCCACTTGTTTGATATTAACTCCATTGGTGATTACAACCATACCAAATTTCTTTTCAGGTTCAAAAAACATAGCGCTGTAAAGTCCGTAAGCATTGCCTGTGTGACCGACCATCCGTTCTCCTGGAATCACATCTTCATCCACTCGCAAAGCTAAGCCGTAGTTAGAAGATTTTAGCACAGGAGTTTGCATCGTTTTCGACAAATCTTCTGTGATTAACTGGCCGTTTTCATATCGCCCATAATTCATGTGCATCCTCATATATGTAGCTAAATCTACCGCAGACATTTTCATCCCTCCTGTGGGTGAAAAAACCGCGGCATCATACCCCAGCGTATAATCTTGAAGTGCCTTTTGGGGTGAAGCATAAGCCGATGGAGAAGGCTCGAACTTATTATCATCGGTATCATGATAATAGAGTACAGCAAATTTGTCTTTATTTAATTCATCCACGTTAAAACCTGCTTCCAAACCAAGAGGATCTAAGATGCGTGTTTTTATAGCCTGATCGAAGCGCTGATTCGTTAACCCCTCAATAACTGCACCCACCATATTAAAACACAAATTGCAGTACTCATATTGGCTGCCTGGAGGATAATCATTATAACTCTTCTGCCATTCATCATTCTTTGTGGGGTCGATGATGCTCAAACGAAAATAACCGTTTTTATCACTAATGGAGGAAGTGTGCGACAATAACATGTTGATGGTAATAGGGGTATCAGGATACTTAGGATTTCTAACTCGAAACCCTACATATTCATTAACATCATCCTTTAAATCTATTTTCCCTTCTTCAATAAGCTGCATGAGGGCGGTGGCAGAAAATGATTTTGAAATGGATGCAATACGAAATAAATCATCGGACTTTAATGGATCTTTTGCTTCTCGGTCTCTCCAACCTTTGGCTTGCTTATATATGATCTCATTATCTTTCACCACAACATAACTAACGCCTATGGCTTCAAAGTCGTCCATTACCTGACTAACTTCTTGATCAACCGTGGCTATTGTTTCCTTGGAAATTCCTTGTTCGTCTTTTTGTGAACACGATATAACGAAGAAAGTCAGCGTTAGAAATAATACGATTTTATAGTGCATATTGTTTTTATGTAGATTAATAGATCTGTGATAGGTTAAACTCGTTTATCCCAATATCCGGGTTTTCATTTCGTATGATTAACAGCAAAAAAAATAAATTGTTTTATTCACACACCTATATATTATAGCAAAAGGAAACCGATTCAAAAATACTCGTCTTGTCTTATGTAGATATGTATAACCGGATTCGGGAAACTTTTTTATTTGTTGAAGGACAGCTTCTACTTCTGCATAAGAATCTTTCGAAAGACGCGGGTCAATATCTTTATAATATTTGGCTGATTTGTAATATTCTTCTTCTGCATCAGAATCAAACTGAATGAATTCAATCTTCATACTTCAATAATTTTGCGAACCTGTTCGCTAACTTTCTCCCGATTCATATCTATCTACCCTTTGTTTTAATTCCTTAGACCAAGCTTCTTCAGAATTAAATTTTTGGTTAACCTCCAAACTTTCAATAAGTAAATGCGCTAATTCCGCTCTTTCTTTTTTTGAGAGCTTATGTATTTCTTGCTGAATCTTTTCTTTAATCATGGCTTAAATTTAGGTGGTATCTAATTCAATATAATGAAAAACAAGCAATGGCCATTCACATGCGCAAGTACTTACAGGAATGCATTTTTACCCCAAATATTCAATCCAGAAATGGCAGTTTCAATTGATGTTCTTTTGCACAACTAATAGCTGTTTCATAGCCGGCATCGGCATGTCGCATCACTCCTGTGGCAGGATCATTCCAAAGCACGCGGTTTAATCTTGCGGCGGCATCGTCCGTACCATCCGCCACAATTACGAGTCCGGCATGTTGAGAATATCCCATTCCTACGCCTCCCCCATGATGAAATGAAACCCACGTTGCACCGGATGAGGTATTGAGCAGCGCATTTAAAATGGGCCAATCTGAAACAGCATCGGAGCCGTCTTTCATGCTTTCAGTTTCACGATTTGGACTGGCTACCGAACCGGAATCCAGGTGATCGCGGCCAATTACGATCGGAGCTTTGAGCTCTCCATTCTTCACCATTTCGTTGAAGGCGAGGCCCAGCTTGTGGCGCTGACCTAATCCCACCCAACAAATACGGGAGGGCAATCCTTGAAAACGAATTTGTTCTTTGGCCATATCCAGCCAGTTGTGCAGGTGCGGATCATCGGGAATGAGTTCTTTCACTTTTTCATCCGTTTTATAAATATCCTCCGGATCTCCTGAAAGTGCCACCCAGCGAAAAGGACCAATTCCCTCACAAAACAACGGACGGATATATTCGGGCACAAAGCCGGGAATGTTGAAAGCGTCATTCACTCCTTCATCAAAAGCTTCCTGTCGGATATTATTCCCATAATCAAATACAGGCAACCCTTGCTGCTGAAATCCCAACATAGCATGCACCTGAACGGCAATAGATTCTTTAGCCCGCTTCTCTACTTCTTTTGGCGCTGATTTCTGCTTGCTCTCCCATTCTTCTACACTCATGCCTAACGGTAAATAACCGTTTAGCGGATCGTGAGCGCTGGTTTGATCGGTTACCGCATCCGGCATAATATTTCGGGCAAACAGTTTCGGATAAATATCGGCGGCATTTCCATGTAAGCCTACCGTAACCGGCTTTTTGTCCTTTACGGATTGGTGAATAATTTCAAGTGCTTCATCTAAGGTTTTAGCTTTTTTATCGACATAACCGGTTTTCAGTCTCATGTCAATTCGAGACTCACGGCATTCTACCGCTAACATACTGGCGCCGGCCATTTTAGCAGCCAAAGGCTGAGCTCCACCCATGCCGCCCAAACCACCGGTAAGAATCCATTTCCCAGATAAACTACCACCAAAGTATTTTTTACTCATCGCTACAAACGTTTCGTATGTGCCCTGCACAATGCCCTGACTTCCAATATAAATCCATGAGCCGGCCGTCATTTGTCCGTACATCATCAAGCCTTTTTTATCGAGCTCGTTAAAGTGATCCCAATTTGCCCATTTAGGCACCAAGTTAGAGTTGGCAATAAGCACGCGCGGTGCATCTTTATGCGTTTTGAAAATCCCCACCGGTTTCCCCGACTGAACAAGCAGCGTTTCTTCATCACTCATAGACTTGAGTGATCTCAAAATACCGTCAAAGCTTTCCCAATTTCGGGCGGCCTTGCCAATGCCTCCATACACCACCAATTCCTCCGGCTTTTCGGCCACCTCGGGGTCCAGATTATTCTGAATCATGCGGAAAGGCGCTTCCGTCAGCCAGCTTTTACAGTTTAGATGAGTTCCCGTTGGTGCTTTAATAATTCTTGCCATTTCTATCCAATTTTATTCCAGTAAACAATGTAATAGCAGAAAGGTACAGGATTTTTGGGGAAGACTCATATTGAGAGCCTTAAAGAAATTGGGTGCGTGTTTTTTAATTAGCAAACGGAGCAGAGCACCACGGTAAGACTAGATTCGAAACTTTAATGTAACAAATGCACAGGGAGGTACTCTTGGTAATAACAGGGACCGTTTTAATTAGATAAGAGATACGAAAATACCTGTTTTAAAGAGTATACGGCTACTATTTTTTGGCTTATTAATTCATGTAAGTCCATTTAAGGTATTCGGCCAAAATTTTGTGCCAATATCTACTGTCAATAAGATGGACAATGCACCATTCCCTTCTTCAATTCTCGATATTTCTCCTCTTCTCAGAGAAACAGAATCTTATCAAGGTATAAAAAGTAAGACTAAACGCTTAAAAAATCGGCTTAAGAGTAAGAAGGGTAAGTCAGTAGCATTAGGAGATACCGATACCTTCTTTGTAAGAAACATTTTTACATTAGATGCTTGGAATAAAGTTGTCGCAGAATGTGTTTATAAATCGGAGAAGATTGCTATTTGGGTTAGCATTCAAGACAAATCTTTTTATGCCGATTCATTAAGCTTACGTGAGCTAATAGATTCACTTTCTTATCGTCTCGAGATTAACTCTACTGCCAATTTGGTTAATTCTTCGAAGGGTATCTTAGGTCTGAACACAGAATACTTCGGTTCTATGCCTGATGTGGATGGTGACGGTATTTTAGATATTTTATTATTGGATATTGAAGATAATTTTTTAGATACAGGAAGTTTTGTTGCCGGCTTTTTTGATCCGGTAGATCTAATGGATCATGAATTCTCTAATCAAAGAGATATCATTTATATAGATATTTTCCCTACTCTTTATTACAGAAACAAGACGAATATCCGGAGAGCTGCTTCCACCATAGCTCATGAGCTTCAACATTTAATACATGAGCCCGCTCCGAGAAGTATATTTTAAAAAGGATGTCATTTCGGTGTATGTGGGCTCTCACAATGTAATTAATGTCTGGTAATACTGTTTTTATTGTGTTTTGGGCATCATAGATACAATGATCGGTTTTAGTTAGGGA
>JBDNFJ010000361.1:0-4230 GCA_041689895.1 Gracilimonas sp.
CAAACAAAAACAATAACAAGCTATAGAGGATACGGATGAGAACAATAGTTACCAAGATGACCAAGATTACGTTATGCTATATCCTATTAGGAGTGCTTGCACTTCAGTTTGGAAATACATCCAGTGCGAAGGCACAATTAATCACTTCTTTATCAAACACCCTGCAAGGCAATGTAAATCAGTACTATTCGGTTCGATTATACTCTACCAGTATACCCGAATTAAAAGGTATAATTTCATTAAACAAACAGGATGCTCCCTTAAAAGAAGTATTAAAAGAGATATCAGAAAAATCTAAACTCGGGATCGCTTATAATTCCGACTTAGCCATTTTATCTCAGCCTGTAACCGTACATGTAAAAGATATTTCGGTAGGGGATGCCTTGCAGTTAGTACTCCGCGAAAGTGGGTATGAGGCGGCTATCACTCCGACTAGAGAGATCTTATTAATTAGAAAGCAGCCCGAAAACGTACGACGAGAAGAACGCCAGAAAGTGTTATCAGGTATTGTGCGGGATTCTGAATCTGACGAAACCCTGCCTGCTGTTAACGTTTTTGTGAAAGGAACCAGTATTGGTACAAGTACTGATATGGATGGTCAGTTCGAGCTTAAGGTGCCTGATGCTGCTGCTATCTTAGTATTTCAGTTTGTGGGATATAAGCCACAAGAAATACCCATAGGTGAGCAAACTTATTTTGAGGTGAACTTAGAATTTGATGTAGTTGCTTTCGAGGATGTTGTGGTTGTAGGGTACGGTACCCAGCAACGTACCGAAGTAACAGGTGCGGTATCTTCTATACGTGCCGAAGAAATTCAAAACGTTCCAACTTCCAGCTTTCAAAATGCCCTTCAAGGTAGAATGGCCGGTGTAAACGTGGCTGAATCTACCGGTGAGCCGGGTTCCGCTCCTCAAATCCTGATTCGTGGTACCGGTTCTATTTCTGCCGGTAACGATCCTTTATATGTAGTAGATGGATTGCCTATTTCAAAAAGTTCTAATTTGGTGGCAGATATTGGAAGTCAGCGTTCTTCATTTCAGCCTCCTAAAGCAAATCCGCTGGCCACTATTAATCCCAGCGATATTGAGTCGATTGAGGTATTAAAGGATGCTTCAGCTGCCGCAATTTATGGCTCCAGAGGTTCCAACGGAGTGATTATAATCACTACCAAAAAAGGAAAGGCAGGTGCGCCCCAAGTTTCGTTTGATAGTTACATAGGCTCATCTACCGTTTTCAATCAACCGGATATGATGAATTCGGAAGAAGTGATTGCTTATACTAAAGACTCACGTAATAATACTTATCTGCAAGATATTGCAATGGGTACAACGCCACCAAATCCGAATTACGATCCAAATACCAATGCGGGTCGCCCCAATGTGGATAGTTATTTAATTCCGGACAAATATGTAAACTGGGATGGAACCAACACCGATTGGTTAGATCTTATTTTTAGTCCGGCAGCCATACAAAATTATGATCTTTCCGTTTCCGGTGGATCAGATATCACTCGCTACTTCCTTTCTGCAGGATATTTGAATCAGGAAGGTGTGTTGGACGGATCAGCTTTTGATCGTTACAGCATCAAGTTGAATCTGACGCATAACATAAACGAAAAATTCACCTTGGGAACGTCCATCAATGCTGCGCTTACACAGCACGATCGTTTACCGGCCAATGCGCCCTATTTTGGCTCACCTCCCGGTATTGTGTATTCAGCTCTGGTACAATCTCCTGTTATAAAGCCATACAATGCAGATGGTACCATCAACCAGTTGGATAACCAATCCTATTTGGGTGGCGGTACTACCAGTGCAAGTAACCCGATGGCCATTATGAAATATATAAGCGAGGATATTCAGAATAATCGAATATTTGGTAATCTGTATGGAGACTATCAGTTCACAAAAAATCTGACGTTTAAGTCGATGGTTGGCTATGATCTGAATAACTTTAAGCAATCATTCTACCGAGGTACTAAGTTCCTTTATCGTACCCAAACATCTCCGCAGCCTTATGCTCAAAGTAGCTCAGGCGACAGCTTTAACTGGCTATGGGAAAATACGGTGAACTTCACCAAAACCTTGGCTAAAGATCACGACATCAACGCGGTTGTTGGTTATACGGCTCAAAAGCAAACTGATTCCCGTAGCGTGATTGTTGCAAAAAACTTTACAGACGACCAAGTGAAAACCGTAAACGGTGGTATTATAACCGGCGGTAATGAAATGAAGCAAGAGTGGAGCCTGGCTTCGGCACTTGCACGTGTGAATTATGTATTCAAAGGTCGTTATTTATTCACCGGTACGGTTCGTGCTGACCGATCTTCCCGATTTGGTAGTGAGAATCAAACCGGTGTATTTCCTTCCTTTTCATTAGGGTGGAGAACTACAGAAGAGCCGTTCATGGCCGATCAAAACATATTCAATGAGCTGAAGTTTAGAGCAAGTTACGGAGTAACCGGTAACTTCGAGATTCCCAACTACGGTTCTATTGGATTGTTAGGCGAGGCGAATTATCCATTTGGTGGTACTCAAACCATCGGTATTGCCCCAAGTACCCTTGCAAATGATGAATTAACTTGGGAAACTACTTATCAAACAAACCTTGGTTTAGATTACGCCTTATTCCAAAATAGAATTTATGGTTCCCTGGATGTGTACAACAGTACCACCAAAGACCTGCTTCTATTTGTGAACGTTCCTGCCCCTACGGGTTTTCAAACAGCTTTAACCAACATAGGTGAAGTGGAAAATAAAGGAATCGAATTTGCGATTACCTCCCGAAACTTCTCAGGCGCATTCCAATGGGCTACCGATTTCAATATTGCGGCTAACCGCAACAAGGTAGTGAAATTGGGGCCTGAGGGCGATCCTATTCTAAGTTCGGGTGCAGCCGGTAATCGGCATATTACTCGGATTGGAGATCCAATTGGAAGCTATTATGGATACGTAGTAGATGGTATTTATCAAAACCAAGCGGATGTTACAAACGCCCCCAATGATCTGCTGGCTCCCGATCCTCAACCCGGAGACTTTAAGTTCAAAGATGTGAACGGAGACGGAGTTATCGATCAAGATGATCGTACCGTTATTGGCAGCTACCATCCTGACTTCACGTATGGTATAACCAACCGATTCAATTACAAAGGCTTTGATTTGAGCATCTTTCTTCAAGGTGTAAAAGGTCGAGACGTATTGAATTTGACTTCACGTCACTTATTAAACGGAGAGGCTAACTTCAACTCGTATGCCGCTCTTAACGATCGCTGGATATCAGAATCGGAGCCGGGAAATGGAAAACATCCAAGAGCTGACCGTAGTTCGGCAGACCATGGGAATAACAACCGTATTTCTTCCTATCAGGTACAAGATGGAAGCTATCTAAAGGTGAAGAACATCACCCTTGGATACAGTTTTTCGCCTGAACTGATTAGTGGCCTGTTCCAATCAGCAAGAATATATGCATCAGCTACCAACGTAGCGATCATTACCGACTACATTGGATTTAATCCCGAAGTAAGTCTGCAGACAAACAGTCTGACACCGGGTGAAGACTATGGAGCTTATCCACTGTCAAGAACCATCCAGTTTGGTATTAACCTCGACTTTTAATAGGAACTTTAAAAAGGATTAGAACCATGAAAAAACGATTCTTAATATTCCTTCTTCCACTTCTATTTGTTTCTTGTGGAGAAGATTTCACCTCGCTTAGTCCAATTTCGGAAAGGAATTCTCAGAATTTCTATAACACTCAAACCGATTTTGAAGTAGCAATTGCAGGAGCCTACGACGCGCTCCAAAGTGATGGCACCTTTGGTGTGAAGTACGTCTTAATGATGGAAATGCGAGCCGATAACGGCGCTAACGGTGGAGGATCTACCGGATTGGCAGCTACGCTTGAACAATTGGATAGTTTCCAGGAAATATCAACAGCCAGTGAGCTGAGTAAAACATGGGCCGATTCATACGAAGGCATTGCCCGTTGTAATACCATCCTTACCAGAATTGATGACACTCAATTCGATGATAGCTCTGTTAAAGATCAGATTAAAGGAGAAGCCTTATTCATCCGCTCTTTGTTGTACTATCACCTTGCGGTGATTTTCGGCAACATTCCAGAGCAGTATGAGGAAGTAACCTCACCTAACGTTACCATCAATCAGGTGTCTGCTTCGGTAATCTATGATCATATCATCACCGATTTGGCGGATGCGGAAACTCTACTACC
>JBDNFJ010000362.1:0-2802 GCA_041689895.1 Gracilimonas sp.
CCGAACTTATCTTTTGTTTTGAGCAAGCCGGCGTTATGAATAAAACCCATTTAATTGCGGAAATGAATCTGCTTCTTTATCGGCATTTGAAAGGAATTGGTGTAATAACAGACGGCATGATTCCGAAACTCGACCTTGGCTTTTCCGCACTCAAGAAAGGCGTTCGGGCAGTAAGCATCCGCAGCTTTGAACACGTACAACAATCAAAATCTGGAACCTCACTTATCTCATGAAACCAATAGAACAACTTAGCGAACAAGCCATTGTATTACTACAAAAGCTGATTGCCATTCAGTCTTACAGTAGCGAGGAACATGAAACCGCCAATTTACTTTCCCATGTTTTGATTGAATTCGGCTTCACCCCACAACGCGAAGGGAATAACATCTGGGCTCAGAATGGCGAAATAAATCCGGACAAACCAACGCTGCTCTTGAATTCTCATCACGATACGGTAAAGGCTTCTTCCAAGTGGTCCAAACCTCCATTTAGCGCCACCCTTGAGGGTGGGAAATTGTTTGGACTTGGTAGCAATGATGCCGGCGGTCCGCTGGTAAGTTTGTTGGCCACTTTTGTGTATCTCAGCAAAAAGGAGCAGCCGTATAACCTAATCTATCTGGCTTCGGCTGAAGAAGAAACCTCTGGGAAAAAAGGCGTTCCCATTGCACTGCCAAAAATGCCTGTTATCGATTTTGCCATTGTTGGGGAGCCAACCTCCATGGATTTGGCGATTGCCGAACGTGGACTGATTGTTCTTGATTGCATAAGCCATGGCGAGAGCGGACATGCCGCACGAAATGAAGGCGTAAATTCGCTCTACAAAGCCATGAAAGATATTGAGTGGTTTCGTAGTTTTGAGTTTAAGAAAACATCAGAAATGTTGGGCTCTATTAATATGACCGTAACTCAAATTGAAGCCGGAAGCCAACATAACGTGGTTCCGGATGAATGCCGCTTTGTGGTGGATGTGCGGCCTAATGAATGTTACACCAATGAAGAAGTGATGGATACCATCCGTAAAAATGTAGATTGTGAAGTACAACCGAGGTCACTGAATTTGAACGCTTCGGGGATTGATGTGAGTCACCCCGTTGTACAAAAAGCCAAAGAAATTGGGATTAAAACCTATGGCTCCAAAACGATGTCTGACCAAGTTCACATGCCGTTCACCAGTGTGAAAATTGGGCCGGGAAATACACATCGTTCTCACACCGCCGATGAATTTATTTTTCTGGATGAAATCCGTGAGGGTATCAAAACCTATATTAACCTCCTCGACGGACTAACTTTATAATGTGTTTAAGTGTTAGGGTGTGAACGTGTTAAAGTTTGGTTCAACACACAAAGGAGCATAGCTACCCAAACACAGTAACACGTTAACACTTGCACACATTAACACTCTAACACTTTCAAAATGAAACTCTGGGAAAAAGGAATTAAAACCGACGCTTTTATCGAACAATTTACGGTTGGAAACGATCGGGAACTGGATCTTGAACTGGCAAAATATGATGTTCAGGGAACCATCGCTCACATCACGATGCTTGAATCGGTAGGACTGTTGGAGGAAAAGGAACTCCAAATACTCCTCAAAGAGCTACATCGGATATTACGTGAAGAAATAGAAACCAACCAATTCGTTATCGAAGAAGGCGTAGAAGATGTGCATTCCCAGATCGAATTAATGCTGACACGAAAACTGGGTGAAGTTGGAAAAAAAGTTCACTCCGGCCGCTCACGCAATGATCAGATACTTGTAGATATCCGATTATACTTCCGAGATCAAATCAAAGAAATAGCACAACTTTCCGAGAAGCTATTCCATACGCTCATCGAACAAAGCGAGGCCACAAAAGAAGTATTACTGCCAGGATATACGCACACGCAAGCCGCTATGCCCACCAGTTTTGGCATGTGGTTTGGGTCCTTTGCCGAAAGTTTAGTGGATGATTTAGCGCTACTTTCCTCCACTTTTCACATCTTAAATCGAAATCCTTTGGGTTCGGCTGCAGGCTACGGATCTTCCTTTCCACTCAACCGAACGATGACCACCGAACTTCTTGGTTTCGAGGGGTTGAATGTGAATTCTATGTATGCACAAATGGGACGGGGGAAATCGGAACAAACCCTCTCTTTTGCGATGGCGGGAATTGCCGGCACACTTAACAAGCTGGCGGCTGATGTGTGCCTATACAACAGCCAGAATTTCCAATTCCTGAAACTTCCCGACGAGCTGACCACTGGCTCCAGCATCATGCCACATAAAAAAAATCCGGATGTTTTTGAACTCATTCGCGCCAAAACCAACGCCCTAAAAACGTTACCCAACCAAATTATGATGGCCACAACGAATCTAACTTCCGGTTATCATCGTGATTTCCAGATTCTGAAGGAACTGTTATTTCCGGCTATTGAAGAACTCAAAAGCTGTTTGTTTATCACGGAATATGCAGCTGGACAAATGCAGGTAAACGAGCAAATTCTGGAGGATCCCAAATACAAACTTGTTTTTTCGGTGGAGGCCGTCAACGAATTGGTGAAAGACGGAGTAGCCTTTCGGGATGCTTATCAACAGGTGGCAAAGCAAATTGCAGATGGGAATTTTGAGCCGCCAACCCAGCTCAATCATACCCATGAAGGAAGCATCGGTAATTTGGGGAATGAGGAAATCATGAAAAGATGCAAGGAAATTGTGAATGGATTCGGAACCTAAGATTTGAGACCAAGACAATAAAATAGAAATGAGATTCAAGATTCCTTAACCCTCGCTAAACAACTTCCAATCAAATAGAGTGACCTGCA
>JBDNFJ010000363.1:0-11903 GCA_041689895.1 Gracilimonas sp.
AACAATATTTTTGGCGGGGTGAATTTCAAGAAAGATCGAAGAGCCATGGCTTTTTCATTTTACACTTCTGGCGCTAATGATTATCAGCAGTATAATCAACCCGGAGATCCCAATGGTACTTTTTCTGTTCAGTATATTTCGATAGCGGCAGCCTATGCTTATGATTTCAACTATTTTGCAGTGGGAGGAGCTTTTCAGTACCTGAATGAAGAAATTCTCACCTACCGCGCAAACGGATACGCTTTTAACTTGGGAGTGGCTACAAAATTTCAACACGATAAAATTCGGGCAGGCGCTTCCATTACGAATCTTGGAGAGATGGGAAAGCTCAACATTCGATCTACACCTCTTCCCACCAATTTTAAAATTGGCACCTCCGCTGATGTGATTGAATTCACCGCTCCTAAAAATAATCAACTGCCGATTGTACTTACCGTTTACGTCGATTTTGTGCATCCGCTACAAGAAACCAACGGCAAAGATTATGCAGATTACAAAAGCTCAGAAAACTATTTCAATCTTGGCTCTTCAATTACGGTAGCCGATGTTTTACAACTCAGTGGTGGTTATAAAACCCAAAATAATGTTCGTCCAATCTCATTTGGAGCCGCCTTCAATACCGATGAAGTCACTTTTAATTATGCGTTAATTCCTTTCAATACCGGTTATGGAACAGTACATTCCATAGGTATTCAGTATAAATTTTAGAAGGGCATTTATGAAAGTGAGCTCGCTCGACGAGATTTACGCATCGGTAAATAAAGATGCGGATAGAATATATGTAGTCCCCCTAATCCGCTTCCACTATAAGAAAACCGATTATCTCTATCTGCTATACCGAGATTTAATCGAATCCGATTCCTATGACATTCAATCGATTAGCGTTTTAAATCACTTTAAGCTTGTAGTAGGCATTATCAAGCAGAGGAATGCTATTTTGCATTATCACTGGCTGGAGTTTCAGGATTTCAAATCCATCTTGGGAATACCTTGGAAATTGATGTGTATCTATCTCTTTCATAAGCTGGGTGGCAACATCGTTTGGACCCTGCACAACGAATTTCCACATGATCAAAAATATGTAGCCCTGCACACATATTTACACCAAAAAATGGCTGGCTGGGCAGACGCTCTGCACGTACATTGCCAAACAGCGGCCGATATTATGAGTCAACGGCTGGGCGTTTCTAAAGAGAAATTTCGTCTTCTCCCCCATCCCGAATTCCCTGCAGCACCTATCGCAAAGCAAGAAGCGGTAAATAACTTGAATCAGCATTACCGATGCCAGTTAAATGTTGAAGTTCCCATCATGCTGATGTTTGGTAACATTAGCAGCTACAAGCAAATAGATCAAGTAGCTAAATTTGTTATTCAATCAAAAATTGAGGCTACGTTAGTGATTGCCGGCCCCGTTAAAAAGGGAAACTTAGATTTGTACAAGAAGCTTTCTGACCTTCAAAAACAAAGCTCAAACATAGTATTAATACCCAATTTTATTCCCGAAGAACAGGTCGCTTGGTTTTATTCTGCGGCAGATTACTGCGTGTTCAATTATCGGGAAATCCTTTCCTCTGGTGGATATCACATGGCTAAAGCATATCAAAAGCCCGTAATTGCTCCAGCCAAAGGATGCTTGATTGAACACAATGCCGAAACCAACGTTCATTTATTTAGCACTGATATCGAGTTTGAAGAACTTATGACCCAACAATTAAGTACGTTCAAAAATGGCAAAGCTTAAAGAAAAAGCCTTTTGGATAGCCGCCGGGGATATTGCCGGGCGTGGACTTTCTTTCATCACTTCCATCTATTTAGCCCGTACTTTGGGGACTGAATTTTTTGGTTTGATAACGGTTTCTATCGCCATTTTGGGATATGCTACCTGGGTTTCAGATTTGGGCTTGAACAATATTGGAACTCGTGAAACAGCCAAAAAAGCTTCTAAACGCACTTTCCATGTGCTTGAAGTTTTCCGAATGAAACTTCTCTTAGGCCTTATAGTACTCATCGCTTCCATCTTAATCGTATCTTCGATAGATACCGGTGAGGTCGAAAAACAGGTCATTATTGGATATCTGTTCTCCATTATTCCCTACGTAGCTTTGATGGAATGGTTTTATGCAGGGAAACAGCAATTTGGTAAAATAGCCGCTTCTAAAGTCCTAAACGGATTGGTTTACTTCCTACTGGTATATTTTCTCGTTGATACGATGGAGGATGTAACGCTGGTTCCTATACTTTACACGGCAGGGATAGCCGTAGCTGCTTTAACCTTGGGCACTTTTGCCATCAAAGATAAGCCGTTTTCACTGCCTTCAAGAGGGACCCAAATCTATCCTGATCTCTTAAAAACCAGTTCCATTTTAGGATTAGGACAATTCTTCGCTCAGATTGTGATACTACTCCCTCCTATTTTAATTGGAAGTGTTTTTTCTCTGAATGATGCCGGTTTGTATGGAGCTGCTTTCAGAATCGTTATTATTGCCATGATGATTGACCGAATATTCGTGAACCTACTGCTGCCCAACTTGTCTTCAATTTGGAGCAAAGATCGCTCAGAAGCTCATGAGAAAGTGGATCTTGTATATCGGATGATTGCCGCCGGTGGTGCGCTGGTAGCACTGTTTATTGCCATATCCTCGAAACAAGTCATTGGTCTTTTGTACGGACCTGAATATCATGAAAGCATTTTATTACTCCAGATTTTATCAGTCATGATTGCGGCTACATTTATCAATAGCCTCTTTTCCTTTGGGTTGATTGCCACCAACAAAGACCGCGAGTATTTTATGGCCACTTGTTTTGGTGGTACACTCGCCGCCGTGATTATGTTTGGATTTGCCTCCGTTGGAAATTCGATGATTGTTGCAATTTCGGTTTCACTATCCGAAATTATTATCACGTTATTTACCTGCTTCTGGTTCCGAAAAGTGATTCCTATTAATTATTTTAAGCCACTGATCATAAGTTACCCCTTAGCAATATTCTTGTTCATAATAAGCTTATTCAGCCCGCTAATGCCAATAATCAACGCCCTGATTGCTTGCATCATTTTTGTTTCTATGTTAATGTGGATCGGCATCTTGACACAAGAACAATTTGAATGGGTTAAAGAAAAAATACTGGGATGAAACAACGACTTTGCATAGGAATTTTAGATGGGAATGAATCCTGGTCGCTGGTTCTCAACCAACTTGGCGTGTGGTACGAAGAACTTGATTTCCAACGAGATTTATTGAATTCGTACAGTCTCATTCTCTTAAATAATCATGTGGATGACCAACAGAGAGTAATTCTTCAAGAATATCTGGAGAACGGCGGATGTGTGCTCGAAATGGGTAATTCCACCACTTTTGTGCCGAAAACTAAGGTGTATTCACAATCGGTAACTACCATTTTTAATTACTCAGATCATGAAGGTTTTAGTCCTATAACACATCTGGATTTACACCGATCGGTTGACTTACATCGTGACTCTAACTTATTTGATGGCCTTGTACATTTTGAGTTTTTTAAAGATGGTTTCCTTGGCTTTTTTGGCGCAGATATCTCGTCTCTAATGACGGATATTCGTTATAAGAGAAAACGATTCCCGGGCATAGATTTAAGAAATCCGGATGAAATAGTAAGTCGGGTTTCGAAGAGCGAGCTTTTGCAAGTTTTCAACATCACCCTGAAAGAATTGCATATTCAACGCTCCCTTCCATATATCCAGAAATGGATCTCACCAAAAGAAAAACCCGTCTTTTGCTTCCGCATTGATAGCGACTATGGAGACCAATCTTCCATCAAAAATCTCTATGAAGCACTCACAAAGCATGAAATCGCGGCGACTTGGTTTCTACATGTAAAAGCTCATGAGAGCTGGTTGAAAGAGTTCGCTTCTTTTGAAAATCAGGAAATTGCTGCTCATGGGTACGAGCATGGAACGTCTAAATCAGCATCAAAGACTCGCAAAAACATACAACAAGCTTCACACCTTTTAGAGCAGGAACAGCTTTCTCCGGAAGGCTATTGCGCTCCGTATGGAATCTGGAATGAAGCTCTCGCGGATAGCCTCTCATATTACAAATTTCTGTACACTTCCGAGTTTACGGCCGGTTACGATGGAACCCCGTTTCGTTTAAATTCAGTGCTTCCGCTTCAAGTTCCTGTACACCCCATTTGTACCGGAAGCCTGCGTCGGCAAAAGTACAGCTCCGAAGAAATGGTTACCTATTTCCAAGAAGTCCTTCACCGTAAACTATCAAGGTTCGAGCCGGTTATCTTCTACCATCACCCCATGCAGCCGGGACTTGAAGTGATGGAAGCTATTTTTGAAGAGGTGAACCAACATGAACTCACCAAGCTAACGTTTAAAGAATACGCTCGGTTTTGGGAAGCAAGATCTTCATGCACTTTTGCGGCTTATTTCGAGGAGGAAACCTATTCAATTTCCGAAATTTCAGATGCGAAACAAATTCTTCAGGTGTCTTCCGATCACACCTTTTTTTCGCTGATAGACTCAGATAAATCAACTAACCAATCCGCAAAAACATCCAAATTTGAGTACACGAACTCCTATCTTCCTCCAGCCGAACAAGTTGAACAGATGCGAAAAAACGATCTTAAGCTTTTAAAAACATCTCTTTTAGACTGGAAGAACAGGAATAGACTATGAAAGTTGGATATGTAGCTCCGATGAGCATTTCGGCCGTAAATGGCGGAGTTCGCACGCAGGCTTTATTTACGTTGAAGCACTGCCAGATGCTGGGTGTTGAACCGATCTTGATTTCGCCTTGGGAAGATCTAAAGGAGCAAAAGCCGGATTTAATTCATGTTTTCGGATCTTCTATCGAAAACTCCGGCATTATTCCACAGATCAAAGATTTAGGCATCCCGCTACTGCTATCCCCCATTTTCTTTTCAAACCGAAGCGCTAAAGTGATAAAGCGAGCGCTTAAAGTAGAAAAAATGAGTGCTGTGTTAGGCAGTGGAATCCGCTCCGACTTTAGCATTAAGGCCGAATTATGCATGCAAGCAGATTTGATTCTCCCTAACACACAAGCAGAAGCCGGACTTATTGAGGCGGGTTTCTCAGTTTCTGGAAACAAAATTCAAGTGGTTCCAAATGGCGTTGAAAGCCGGTTTGCCAAAGCTGAACCCAATTTATTTACGGATACCTACGCCCTTGAAGACTTTGTGCTTTTTGTTGGCCAAGCTTCTGCACCTCGAAAAAATGTGCAGAAGTTATTGAACATCGCTTCTAAGATCCAGAAACCGGTGGTCATAATCGGCTCTTTTGGAGAAGATGAATATAGCCGAAGTTGCCTCAAAATTGCTGATGAATCCTCAAACGTAACTTTGATTTCCACTTTAGAACACGAGAACGAGCTGTTGGCATCGGCCTATGCAGCATGTAAGGTTTTTGTGCTGCCCTCTTACTATGAAACTCCCGGAATTGCGGCTATGGAGGCTGCTTTAGCGGGAGCGGAAATCGTCATCACACAACATGGAGGCACAAAAGACTATTTTGCTGACTTTGCTGAATACATTAATCCTGACTCGGAAGAATCTTTGCTAAAAGGAATTAATAATGCCTTACAAAAAAATTCGCTTGATAGTTTAAAGGAGCACATCCTCTCCAATTTCACGTGGGAAGAAGTGGCTGAGCTAACGATTGGACAATACAAAAAGATGATTGCATGAAAACCATTTTGATTGCATTTGGAACGAGACCTGAAGTCATAAAACTGGCTCCGGTTATTAAACAGCTCGAGAATGATTTCCGCGTGCTGGTTATGCACACCGGGCAACATCAAGAATTGGTAGCTCCTTTACTTTCCATCTTTGACATTCAGCCTGATATCGAGCTTAACATTATGAAGCCCGGTCAGGATCTTTTTGATTTAGCGCAGAACCTGCTGCCCAAGCTTAAAGCTCATTTACAAGCTCATGAGCCTGATATTGTGATGGTGCAGGGAGATACTTCAACCTCTTATCTAACCGCCTTAGCTGCGTTCTATTTGCAAATTCCCGTGGTTCATGTTGAAGCCGGACTTCGTAGCCACGATCCATATTATCCTTTTCCTGAAGAAATGAACCGTAAGCAGATATCGCATCTTGCCCGGTTCCATTTTGCCCCCACCAAACGTAACAAGCAAAATCTGCTGGATGAGGGAATTCTGGATGAAAGCATTACAATCACCGGAAATACCGTGGTTGATGCGCTGCGTATCATAGAAAACGTGCCGAAATTTGAAGAAGAACGCCCGGATATTCTGTCTCAAATTGCTACATCAGATAAGTTAATTCTTCTTACCGCACACCGGAGGGAAAATCACGGGCAACCACTGCAGAATATTTTTTCTGCCGTAAATCAGTTATTGGAACAACATCCCAATCTAAAAGTCATTTTTCCGGCTCACCCCAACCCAAAAGTACAAGTGGCCATCGAGGAAAGTGCAATCACCAGCAGCCGGTTCTTGAAAATTACTCCGGTAGATTACCTTCCTTTTCTACATATCTTGAAACGGGCCGATCTCATTCTGTCAGATTCCGGTGGTATTCAGGAGGAAGCCGCCGCTTTAGGAAAACCAATTTTAGTGCTTCGCGAGCAAACCGAGCGTCAGGAATTGGTTGAAGCTGGATTGGGGATATTGGTAGGAACCGATATTCAAAAAATTCTGAAGGAATCGAATACATTTTTGTTAAAAGCCAACAACTTGACTCCTACTACCATTTTTGGGGATGGAAATGCTGCTTTAAAGATTAAAGAAGCCTTGTTAAATCAGCTATAGTCCTGAAATTCGTCCGGTCCGTAATCGTCCGTAAAAAACTGTATGGCTCCTATCGAAATTCCTTTTAGTATAAAAAGGCTGAATACAACCATTAGTCCGTATTCTTTGAAAACAAGAATCAAGACAAGATACACGATGAACAGAACGAATTTCCCCTTTTTCTCTTTGATGGTTTGTCTATCAAATCGAGGGATTTTATCAAATGGAAGCGTGCTCACCATCAAAAATGAGATGACTATAATGAAGGGAATTATTACGGAATTGACTCCATTTTCAAGGAATGAAAAAATGTATTGCGAGTCTTTAAAAGTGAGAAAAAAGGCTCCCAACATAATAGCTTGAGCCGGAATCGGTAAGCCGATAAAGGAATCTTTAGTAGGTTCAAGACGTGCATTTACGTTGAAACGTGCAAGACGAACTGCGCCGCATAAAGGCGGTAAGGCGCTTACAATTAAGCCCACAAGACCGAGTTCATGCAGACTCCAGGTGTAAATCAAAAATCCGGGTGCAACCCCAAAAGACACCATGTCGCTAATGGAGTCCAATTCAATACCGAAATCGCTGGTGGCATTAGCTAATCGAGCCATCAACCCATCGAATACATCAAATAATCCGGCTAAGGCTATGAGCCAGGCTCCACGAACAAACTCTCCATCAGAAATGGAAATAATGGCTAAGAACCCACTAAAAAGATTCATCAAGGTGAAGAAACTCGGAACGGCAATTTTTTTATTTACAGCAGGCTTACTGTTCTTGCGGCGGTTTCTACGCTCTTTAAATGAATGATATTCTTTTTGAATCGGATATTTCATTATTTAATCACTCCCAGTATCGATTCTCCCGCAATAGTGCGATCCCCGGCCTTCACTTTGATTTCTACATTGGGCGGAACAACCACATCCATGCGTGACCCAAATTTCATAATCCCAAACCGCTCTCCGGCCTTTAGCGCATCTCCTTCTTTGATATTATAAACAATACGTCGCGCCAGGAATCCGGTAATTTGCCTAAAAAATATCTTTGTGTTTGATGAATGAATCACCCCAAAATCAGCTCGTTCATTAAGCTCAGACGCATTCTCGGTCCAGGCCATTAGATATTCTCCGTGATGATATTTCACATACTTCAACAAGCCAGAAACAGGATTTCGATTTACATGAACATTTAATGGAGATAGAAAAATACTGATTTGCGTTGCTTTAGCTTGGAGAAATACATCTTCTTCTACTTCTTTCACAAAAACGATTTTGCCATCAGCGGGCGATATAATTAAATCATCTCCTTCCGGGGGCGTTCTTTCAGGATCTCTAAAAAAGTAAATAGTGAGGGCTGTTAACATCGTCATGGCCACATAAATGACGTACGCAAACCAATGATCTAAAAAATAATGTGCAAATCCGCCTACCAATATGGAAACAAGGAAGACAAAACCGATCGTTGAGTATCCGTCTTTTGCAAACATAATCAGAGCCCGAAATATCTAAATGCGTCGTTAAACATTACAAAGATGAACAGGCCAATCATTATAAAGAAACCAATCTGTTGAGCTACCATTCGTACTTTTTCGGAGGGTTCTTGGCGAGTAATTCCTTCATATAATAAGAACACCAGATGGCCCCCATCTAAAGCCGGAATCGGCAGGATATTCAAAATAGCTAACGTTATGCTTAACAATGCCGTTATATTCCAAAATCCAATCCAGCCGGCCTGATCGGTAGCTTCTTTCGTAATGCTTGCAATAGCAATAGGGCCACCTAAATTTTGGGTTACCGAAATATCACCGGTTATCATGCGTGTAAAACCTTGCAGAATACCCACTGTTTGATCCATCGTTTCATTATATCCTTCGCCAATAGATTCAAAAAATCCATACTTGATACGTTTAGCTCCTAAGGTGGCCAAACTCGGAGAGGCTACACCAATGGTTTTGGTATCCGCATCGGGTAGAATGGATGCGTAAAAGAGAGAGTCACCACGTTGTACTCCAAAAACAATGGCAGAGTCTGCGGTTTGAATGACTTCAACCAACTGCACCCAATATTTAACGGTGTCTCCATTGGCCGAGACAATTCGATCTCCAGCTTTAAGACCGGCTTCTGCGGCGGGCCGCCCGGCAGGAACGGATGATACCTCGCTGGGTAACACATAACTAATATCCAAAAAACCTCTCGTTCGCAGGCTGTCGAGATAATTTGGGGTTACCGGAACATTGATCTCCTGCCCATTTCTTATCACCGTGTAATTCAGATTATCGGAAGTGAGCTCAGAAGCACCAACCAATTCGCCAAAATAGGTTACGCGTTGGCCATTTACTCCAACGATCTTATCCCCTGTCTCAAAGCCAATTTCGTTTAAAATAGATGTTTGAGGCACATAAATTCCATCTGTGTCATCTATAGGAAGCACGGCTTTACCATTGGTATAGGTCAATCCAAAAAAGATCACGAAAGCTAAAATCATGTTGAATATCACGCCAGCTGTAATGGTAATAATCCGCTGCCAAACCGGCTTACTTCGATACTCCCACGATTCCGGCTCGTTCTCTAAATGCTCCGTATCCATACTTTCGTCAATCATACCGGATATCTTTACATAACCACCTAAAGGAGTAGCTCCGATACAATAATCGGTATCTCCTTTTTGAAAACCCCAAACTCTGGGTGGAAAACCAATTGAAAAACGCTCTACTCTCATCCCGAATAACTTGGCAGCCAAAAAATGTCCCAGCTCATGGACAAAAACGAGAATCATTAAGGCTCCACCAAAAATGAGAAGCGTATTTAATAAATTTAAAAACCAAGCCATATAAATTATTTAATAATTGAATTCGCGTAACTGCGCGTCTCTTTGTCTATTTCTTGTAACGTCTCAAAGTTTAAGCTATCACTAAATGTAAGGTGCGTCAAACTTTCTTCCACAATTTTTGGGATGTGAATATAACTAATTTCTTTGTTCAAAAATCGTTCTACCGCCACTTCATTAGCCGCATTTAAAACGGCCGGAGCAAACCCTCCCATTTCGATAGATTGCATAGCCAATTTAACGCATGGAAACCGCTGATAATCAACGGCTTGGAAAGTTAAATTTTGAGCCTTCTGCCAGTTTATGCGAGGGGTATCAAGCTCCCACCGTTCGGGGAAACTAAGTGCATAAATAATGGGCACTTTCATATCTGGCAATCCCAATTGTGCTTTACTGGAACCATCTTTGAAAGTGACCATGGAATGAATAATACTTTGAGGATGAATAACCGGCTCAATTTTATCTACCGGTATATCAAAAAGCCAATGTGCTTCAATAATTTCCAACCCCTTATTCATCATCGTGGAGGAGTCGATGGTTATCTTTGGTCCCATCTCCCAATTAGGATGATTCAAAGCTTGTTCAACCGTTACTTGCTGCATCTGCTCCATGCTAAATTCTCTAAAAGGGCCTCCACTGGCAGTAATTATAATCTTCTCGATATCGCCCATTTGTTCGCCACTTAGGCACTGTAGCATGGCACTGTGTTCTGAGTCAACCGGCACAAGGTGCGCATCCGATTTCACTAATTCAGCTTTGATTAATTCCCCGCCTACAACCAGCGATTCTTTGTTAGCTAACGCAACTTTTTTACCGGCTTCTATGGCTTTTAAAGTAGATTCAAAACCAGCAAAACCCACCAAGGCGTTTAAAACCGTATCAACTTCGTCCAATGATGCAAGTTGAGGAAGATGCTCAGCTCCACAAAGCAGCTCAGATTCCAATTCTTTTCCTCGGAGATTTGAGAAATGATCTTTGCTACTAATGCATATGTAAGATGGCTTAAATTCCTGTGCTTGTTGGGCAAGTGCTTCCCAATTAGAGTGAGCTGAGAGCGCTACAATCTCAAACTTATCGGGGTGCTGCCGTACAATTTCTAAAGTCTGTGTCCCGATAGATCCTGTAGACCCGAGAATAGCCAGTTTTTGTTTTTCCAAAAGCTTTTTGATTTAAATTGCGTATAAAATTAAGGAATGATTGCTCAAAACCCCATTTCTTTTGCCTGCTCAAACATCTGCGAATGGGCAATTACGGTTTCTTCCAGCGTTGGCGCATACCCACCCGAAAGTAACAGGGCTAAAGGATAATCTTTTTGAGTGATGGTTTCTATTACAATTCGATCTCTTTCTCTAAGCCCTTGCAAGGTGAGCGAAAGACGTCCTAATTTGTCCGCTTCAAGCGGATCAATCCCACCTAAATAATACACCAAATCAGGCTTGAACTCAGCTAAGATGGTATCAAGAGAAGTAATTAATGCTTTATGATAAGCTTGGTCTCCGGTTTTATCTGGAAGTCCCACATCTAAATCGGAAGGAGGCTTATGGAAAGGATAATTATTCTCGCCATGTATAGAGAAAGTGAAAACCGTTGGGTCATCCTCAAAAATATCGGCAGTTCCGTTTCCTTGATGCACATCACAGTCAACTACCAGCACCTTGTTCACCCACATGGAACGTTGAAGCACTCTAATTGCAACAGCTACATCATTGAATACGCAAAACCCTTCACCTAAATCGGGCATGGCATGGTGCGTTCCACCGGCAAGATTACCGGCCACTCCATCCTGCAAAGCCATCAAACTGGTGTTAATAGTCCCTTGAACGGCTAATCGAGAGCGAATGGCCAGAGATTTTGACCAGGGTAAGCCCATTTTCCTAATTTCTTTTCGATTCAGAGATCCCTCCCAAACATCCGTTGCATAACGTGGACTATGCACGGCAATGAGATTGGAAAGCTCTACCATAGACGGCTCAATAATTTGTGATGGAAATAGAATTTTCTGATCGAGTAGATACCGATAAAGCCCGCTAAATTTCTTCATAGGAAAAACGTGCCCATCGGGTATGGAAGCGTAATAACCGGGACTGTAACTGATTCTCAAAAAACTTAGTTTAGTTTAATTATTCCCATCATTCGCCCACTCATTTCTTTCTGGCGGCGATAGGAATAGAAATTTTCATTATCTATGGTACAGTGATTATCAACGAGAATATGCCCGGCTTCAATCCCTTCATCAATAAGCTGAGATTTGATAAACCCCTTTAAATCTACATGAAATTTGGCAAAATTTGCTCGATGTACAAATTCATCCGGAAATTGAGC
>JBDNFJ010000364.1:0-15163 GCA_041689895.1 Gracilimonas sp.
AATATTAGTGCTATTGTTGGAGATTTATATGAAGGTAAGGGAAGCAGTAAAAGAGATGCCGGTTTTTCCCTTTTCTATATGGGGATTAATATTGGTGCGCTAATAGCTCCACTCATTACAGGGCTTTTAGCAAAAACAGATTGGCACTTGGGATTTGGTGTTGCAGGCTTTGGTATGCTTTTAGGTTTAATTCAGTATAGGCTTTCAAGCCATTATTTAGATGGATATGGTGATTTTGAACCTCCCAAAGATGAAAAAGAAGCGCAGGAATTAAAATCGGTAGGGTTTAAAGCTAAAGTAATATTTGGCTTCTGTATCGGCCTATTGGTTTTAGCTTTTGCCGGTGTTATTCCCATTGACGCCCCTACTATTGCGGGCGCATCAGGCATTATAATTGCCTTTGTTGGGTTTGGCTATCTTGCATACGTAGCACTATTTGGTGGTTTGGATGAAACTGAAAAGAAAAAGGTAGTTGCTATAGGAATAATTTTTGTGTTTGCCGCTGTATTCTGGTCAGGTTTTGAACAAGCCGGTTCTACCTTGAACTTATTTGCAGAAAGATTTACAGATAGAAGTATTCTCGGTTGGGAAATGCCCGCTGCTTTTTTCCAATCTATCAATTCAATATTTATTATTGTTTTTGCTCCTGTATTTGGGGCTATGTGGGTTTGGCTGGCTAAACGGAATTTAGATCCAAGATCGCCGATTAAATTTGCGGTGGGTCTATTGTTATTAGGTGTTGGTTTCTTAGTAATGTATTTCGCTACTAAAATTGCAGCCTCCGGAAATCTTGCTGCTCCAACTTGGTTAATTTTCACCTATATGTTTCACACCTTTGGTGAGTTGAGTTTAAGTCCTGTAGGCCTGAGCTTAATCACCAAGCTTGCTCCTAAGAAATTCTCTGGACAAATGATGGGAATTTGGTTTTTAGCTACTTCTTTAGGCAATTTGCTGGCGGGATTAATTGCTGGAGGCGCAAGCGGTGGCAATGCAGAAGCACTTGCAGATATGCCCCATCAGTACATGATTATTGTGGCTACAACCATGGGTGCGGGTGTATTGCTGCTACTCATTGCTAAGCCAATGAAGAAACTAATGGGTGATGTTCACTAAAACGGAACTCTAAGATTCTAAAAAGCTCTTCTCGGTTTGAGAGGAGCTTTTCTTATTTCAAAAGGCTTCTCCATTTCGGGGAAGCCTTTTTTTATTTGCTATGCCTTTCATCCATCTACGCATATTTATCGGCCGTTAAATGGCATTGATCTGATTCAAAAGAAACATGGCAATCGTAGTGGTAGAAACTAATATAGAGCTGTTAAATCTTGATTGAAATAGCCTGGCAATTTTGTAGATATCCGGTTAGCCATTCACTTTAGAAAGAATAATCCATTTATGGGATTTATCTCTCGTATTTCTGATAGTTCATGTTTTTTTTCAGTTCTCCCGAAAATGGTTTGGTGGGCATGGAATGAAGAGTCATATCATTACAAAAAACATCAAACAAGAATGAGATGCTCCTTCAGAAATTTTCTCCGAAGAACGATTTAGCCTTTTGCTATATACGGAATAAACCAATTTATGCTACCGATCATCAGCCCAAGATATAGCGGCATTTATAGCTCTTTTCCAACCTTTTGTGAGTTTGGCAACTTTCGTTGATTCCATTTGTGATTCAAACTTGGTATCCACTTTCCAGAGCTGTTGGATTTCTTCTATATCATCCCAGAAACCTACAGCAAGTCCGGCCAGATAAGCAGCTCCAAGCGCTGTGGTTTCCGTGATTACCGGACGGATGACGGGGATGCCTTCCAGAAGATCGCTTTGAAACTGCATCAAGGTATTGTTTACGGTAGCGCCGCCATCAACCCGAAGTTCTTTTACCTCCATTCCTGAATCTGCCTTCATAGCATTAAGTAAATCCAACACCTGATAGGCTATGGAATCCTGAGCGGCTCTTGCCAAATGTGCTCGACTCGTTCCTCTGGTAATGCCCACCATCATGCCGCGGGCGTGTTGCTTCCAGTAGGGCGCTCCAAGTCCTGCAAAAGCCGGAACCAGATACACGCCGTCCGAATCATCTACTTTGTTGGCAAAATACTCAATGTCTTTTGCTTCCTGAATGACGCCCATTTCATCCCGAAGCCATTGCACCACGGCTCCCCCAATAAAAACGGAACCTTCCAGCGCATATTCTGTTTTGCCGTTTATTTTCCACGCAACGGTAGTAAGTAGATTATGCTCAGATTTCACTGGTTGTTCACCAATATTCATTAGCATAAAACAGCCGGTTCCATACGTGTTTTTCACCATGCCCGGTTTGGTGCACATTTGTCCGAATAAAGCGGCTTGTTGATCTCCCGCAATTCCTGCAATGGGAATTTTGCTGGCAAATAGGGTGGTTTTAGTAGCTTCATATATTTCGCTGGATGCTCGCACTTCAGGAAGCATGTTTTTGGGAATATCCATCAGCTCCAGCAATTCATCGTCCCATTTCATGGTGTTAATGTTGAACAACATGGTTCGCGAAGCGTTTGTGACGTCCGTTATATGCAGTTCGCCTTGTGTGAAATTCCAGATGAGCCAGGCATCGATAGTTCCAAAAGCCAGTTCTCCTTTCTCGGCTTTTTCTCTGGCTCCCTCTACATTATCCAGTATCCATTTCACTTTAGTGGCGGAGAAATAGGAATCTATAACTAATCCCGTTTTGCCTTGAATCATATCCGCGTGACCTTCATCTCTCAGATAATCACAATAATCGGACGTGCGGCGGTCTTGCCAAACAATGGCATTATAAATCGGCTTGCTGGATTTTCGGTCCCAAACTACGGTTGTCTCACGCTGATTGGTGATTCCAATTCCCGCCAGCGCTTTCCCGTTCACCCCTGCTGAAGCAACGGCTTCGGCAGCAACACCCGCCTGTGTTGACCAGATTTCCTGTGCATCATGTTCTATCCAGCCTGCTTTTGGATATATCTGTCGGAATTCTTTTTGAGCCGTAGATACGATTTCTCCTTTTTTGTTGAACAGCATGGCACGCGAGCTTGTGGTACCCTGATCGAGCGCTAAGATGAATTTTTCCATTCTTATATTTTTTTAGGAGTTCGTTTTTATGTCTGAAATATGAGGCTCTTTAAAAGCCTTTTGCAAAACCGACGCCAATAAAAGCAGTTTCGCCTTTGAGCTCAAATCCCATATTAGCATCCAATTGTACGGCGTTTACTAAGCTATAAGTAAATCCTGCTTCCAGAAATTGTTGATTTATATCATTTCCAAAAAACCGGCCGGCATATCCCGCATAAAAGGAGCTGTGTTTTGCTTTGGGCAGGGTAAATGTTGGGGTGATGGTTAGGAGAAAGAAATCGGTGTACGAATCATAGCCAAAGTTATATCCTACGTTTGAAGAAAGGCTCATTTCATTAGAAAGAACGAAATCGCTTAGTGCGCTCAAGAAAGGAACAAGTTCGTTGGAGGTAAAGTCATCGGAACCGGTGGGCAAGCTTAGCGATCCCAACAAAGAAATGTTGGCCTCATTTTGCGGGTGATGAAACACATTATATTTGAACCCAACCGCAGCATCCTGAATTCCTGTTACATTTTTTGTGCCACCAATGAGCGACCGTTCTTGAATGGAAAATGAATTAAGGGCGGCTCTCAGTTCGAGCCGATCCATCAACCCATATCGCAATAATATTTGCCCGATATCAAATTGTTGAGCAAAATCATTGGTAGAAAATTGAGCGCCCAGTTCAAGACCTAACATATTCGTTGGAGTAATGGATGAGCCGTTCCCAATGCCTGGCCGATCGGGGGCATAATCACCTTGGGCAAATGTTAGGTTGGCAGACAGAAGTAAACATAAGACTGTAAATAGATGCGTATATTTCATGCCATAAATTTATTGAAGACGTTGTAAAACCATTCATTAGTTGATGCTTAATGTTGAATAAATTTTCGGTTTTTTCAACGTCTTCTTGGACAGTTGAATATCTTTAAATATGAATGAAATTACAGAAAAGCCACCTATTGCTGCTATTGCTACTCCGGTTGGAGAAGGCGGAATTGCCGTTATCCGAGTTTCGGGAAAAGGTGCCATTAATAAGGTAAACAAGGCTTTTACAGGAAAGGATTTAAACCAGCAGGCATCGCATACCGTACATTTTGGGAAGATCATCAACAAGCAAAACAGGCCGGTGGATGAAGTCTTGGTCACTCTTTTTCATTCTCCAAGATCCTATACCGGAGAGGAAACGGTGGAAATATCTTGTCACGGCGGGGTATTGGTGACACAATCGGTGCTGGAAACTATGTTGGCTTTGGGAATCCGCTCGGCGGAACCCGGGGAATTCACCCAGCGTGCTTTTTTAAACGGAAAGCTGGAGTTGGAACAGGCTGAAGCCGTAGCCGATCTCATTCATGCCAAAAGTGCGAAGGCATTGGATGCGGCGCATCAGCAGCTGGAAGGACGACTGGGGGAGCACATCAAACAATTTCGCCAGCAAATTATTGATGCCACAGCAATGATTGAACTGGAGCTGGATTTCATTGAAGAAGATGTGGAGTTTGCGAATAAAGAACAGCTCCATAAACTGCTGGAAGATTTAGATTCGGAAATCACGAATTTATTGGAAACATACGAAACCGGTCGCTTGGTGAAAGACGGGGTAAAAACGGTGTTAATCGGACGGCCAAACGCAGGGAAATCTACCCTATTAAATACCTTGGTTGGAAGCGATAGAGCCATTGTTACAGAAATTGCCGGAACTACTCGCGACACCATCGATGCGGACTGGAGTTTTGATGGTCTGCTTTTCAAACTAATTGATACGGCCGGACTGCGTGATACGAAAGATCTCATTGAAGCCGAAGGCGTAAAACGATCTCAGCAAGCTTTTGAAAAAGCCGATTTGGTGGTGTACCTGAAGGATCTTTCTCAACCATTTTCTGAGGATGAACGCAGGGAAATATCTGGATTTCAAAGCCGCGCAAAAGACACTCCTTTTATTCTGATTGGTGCGAAAGCAGATATTGAACGGGCCGAAGAATGGCGTACCGAATTTGATTTAAAAATTTCTGCCATGGAAGGAGAGAAGATCAAAGAGCTAAAACAACTACTAAGAGATCGAGCGCTTGAGAACAAGCATTATGATGCTTCCAGCCTGTTGGTCACTTCTACTCGTCACCGTGATGCCCTACAGAAAACCCAGCAACATGTAGGTTCTGCCTTACAAGCGCTGGCTCAAAATATGACCGGTGATTTCCTCTCCATCGATCTCCGCGCTGCGTTGAAAGAGCTGGGCACCATCACCGGAGAAATCACGAATGAACACGTGCTTGATAGTATTTTTTCCCGCTTTTGTATAGGTAAATAAAAAATCAGCAAAAACCTTATTCAGAAGCAGGAATCTAACTATTCGTCAAAGCCAAGTTTGTAATCTGGGCTTGATTAATAGATTTAAGATTCCTTTTTCTTTAGCCACTTTGCAATTAGGCCACACCACTCACACAGACAGGGGGAACAGAGTAGAAGTCACAGCTTTGTGGCGAGGTGGCGTGCAAAAAGAATGAACTCGTTGAATAAATTTATCAGTTTTTTGATCGTTTAGAAAGCTTGAATACGTATACACTGGTAGAACTAGTTACTTCTAACATGTATAAAATAAATTTATGTTTAAAAATTCAATGCTACCGAAATTATTGATCTGGGGAACATCGTTAGTTATTCTCTGTACGGGGTGTGCCACCACCGTGGAAACAACAATGACCAAAGTTTGGGAAAAAGAACGGGCTTTTAATTCAGATGAGGACATCTCTATTTCACAAATGTATATGACAGAAGACGGTTCAGCCGTCTCTATTATTTCACCGGGTGGGGTTCAGGCCGTAAATGTGGATGGTGAAACGGTTACAGAATCCGAACGAGGAAAATTCTATGCGGTCTATATTTCAACTACCCGGGGAATGGAGCGCTTGACGGATAAAATGACATACTTCTATATCCCTCACCGTCATGCATTGCTCGAGTTTAATTATGCAAGTTTTTCTGAATCGGTCAGTTATATCGATCTCAATGAGCAAGAAGTAGAATGGGTGACAAAAGATTTAAAATGGAGCTTGGAACGCTATCAGATATTTGCCCGGTCAGTGGCGCAGGGTTTAAACCTTGGAGGTCAAATGGCTGCAGGTGCTGCTTCGGAAGTGATGCTACCCGAGCGGTTCGTGGGAATTTAACTCGGATTGTACCGGAACTGGATGCCTTAATCTTTAAAACCTTGGATGGACTTACCTTAATAAGTCTGGAGAATGGAGAAGTAATTTGGGTGAATGAAGATTTCAAAGGCGGCTTGGCAGAAATTATCTATGAAGAAGAAAGTAACAGCCTGATTGCTATAAACCGTGATGACGAGGCATTTGCCTTAGAAGGATTACAATTCAACAGGCAGCTAATGCGTATTGACGTCGAAACAGGAGAAACCATTTGGGAAAGTAAGTATGACGGCAATATTCGTGAAAAACTGGATGGTTTTGGAATCTGGGAAGACCGAAGGACCGATATCCGGCTGGTGGATGGAAACATCATGATTAACTTTTTGAATGTGGAAGTGTATGATTTTGAAACGGGCGAGCAACGCTGGCAAACCACCACAGGCAGCGACCGTCTGCTGGATATGGTAGCGCCAGAAGCACAAATAATGAATCGGTTCGCATTTCCAGAAATTCACAATGGTAAACTGTTTAGGGTATCTCATGAAAATGTGGGACTAACCGGAGTGGATGTAGTGATTGAAGCCTACGATTATAATTCAGGCGAATTGCTTTGGAAGTCCGATAAGATAAGCCGCAGTAAACCGGTGAATGATATGGTAATTGCCGGTGATAAATTGGTGGCTTCTACTGAGGCATCAGAGGGTATCATTACCTTTGATATTTCTTCGGGTAAACGACTATGGAAATATTCAAAGTTTGGAAAAAATGGTATTCAGTATAAAATGGAACAATTTGGTGGAGCTGTGCTTGCCGCCAGCTTCAATAAAATCATCCGCTTGATGCTGAAAACGGGGAGCCCATTTATGCCATTTCAAGTTCGGATAACGGACTTGGGGATATAAAAGATATTTCAGTAATGGACAATAATTTGTTGATTTCTGGAAGCAATGGTTTCGGGAGCTTTTCCCTGCCAGATGGTTCCAATCAATTTAAAATAAAAACACTTTCGGGTGGAATTGTGCAGATTAATTCCAGCCGGAATAAGGTGCTCATTCAGCCTAAACCAAACTATGGTGCTTCGGCTTACCCCATTGATGGGGCCTACTATTTTATTGATATGCAATCCGGAGAGCTTTCCGGTACTTTAGGCACCGCCGGCAACCGCAAAGGCGTGCGAGTAGCTCCCAATTATGAACACTTATTTGTTCTCACCAAAAAGAAAATCATGATGTATTCAACAAAATAGGTGAAACCGTTATACACGGCTCAAAACGGTCTGCTGGCTCTCCGCCAGCCGAACGGAAGGGGATTATAGCTTGCAGGCTTTTCTACCATCAGTTGACGTATAACAATCAGAACTTTGCTTAACACCCAAACACTTCAGGAAGACTGCCGCGTTTTGTATCCTTCGGTTGGTGAATAGAATAATATTTGCAAAAGGTTTTCTCTTTTTCTTTTTGTGCCGATCCCGACAAGTTTGTACATGGCAGCCATAAATCAAACCTTAGAAGCTGTCTAAAACGGTTTGAGCATCGGAGCCATATCCTACCAATTCCAAAGAGGAAATAACGTCATCCCCCTCCATAGTTGAGGATTTGACTACGCCGCCGGGAACTTCCACTGAAGTAGCTCTCCACAATTTGAGAGAAATATCAGGGGCCACACCGAAATCAATTAAATCTGCTTTAAACGTTCCTTTAGGTACTTTTACAGAAACTCCCTTTTTAGCGACAGCGCCTTCAATAGATTCCTTTGTGAGCTTTTGTGGCTGTGAATACCATCCTTCTGATACAGGTTTTTCTTGCGGCTTTTCATCTCCCATTTTTTCTCTGAGCCGTACAATTTGCTTTCTTCCCTCCGAAAATAACACTTCGGCTGTATATGCAGGTTCTTCCTCCCCTTTATCAAACATCACGATTTGCCACCACTGCTGACCGTTTTCCATTGTTTTCAGCAGGCCCTTTTTCATAATGGTTCCTACTTCGCCTTCATCATCAACCACTTGCCATTTTGTCCAGTCTCCATCCGCATAATCTTCAACTTCCAGCTCATATCCATAGCCCGTAAATAAGTAATTGAACATCATGGGATATAAGTTGGCACTCATCACTCCGAAACTGATGGAGCCAATTTGAACCTCGTTGGTTAGCCGTGCGGTAAGCGTTTCGCCATTATCAGTCGGCATGGTAATAATCATATTATTAGGCATGTAATTATCCGCATATACCGAAATGCTATGCACTCCAAGGGTGCCAAATCTGAGTTTTGCTATTCCATCGTCATCCGTTGAACTTTTTCGTCCGTTCGAAGCTTCTACTTGCGCTCCCGGAATGACATTTCCTTCCTGATCTAACACCAGCACCTCAACAGAATTAGTGGGTATCCTATTAAGCAATTCGGCACCCGGCATGCTGCAGCCTGTTAACATACTGAGGTAAAGTATAGAGAGTGTGATATATAGGGTAGAATGGATGCTTTTTCTTGAATACATAGTTTTTAAAATTGATTAATAACGGTCATGATTATATGCGACAAAACAAACTCTTTTGGTTCATATCCAACTCAGTTTCGCCGAGCAGGAATGATAGGGCGATTTCAGTACATAAAAAAAACCTCATCAACTAAATGATGAGGCTTAAAATCGTTCTCTAAAAGTAGTGGATTAATTTCCGGTATCGCTATCGGAGTTATCTTGAGAATTATTTTGCTGAGGTATGGCCGGGACCGTTTGAGAAGGAGCTTCGATTGGAGCGTTTAAGCCCGGAGCGCCTTCCTGCAAAATACTGCGGTTATTAGCCTGTCCACGATCAATCGCAAAGTTTGCCAGTATGCATAAGCCCAAAAATAAGCCGGCTAAAATAGTAGTTGCTTTAGAAAGAAGATCAGCCGTTCTGCGTGCGCCAAGTCCTCCACCACCTCCACCAATTGAGCCTCCGCCCATTCCGGAAATACCTTGTCCCTGTCCGGGTTGCAAAAGCACAACCACAATCAACAGAAAGCAAATAATACCTATGATTCCTACAATTACATTATAAAGCATGTTATTAGATTCTTATCTTTTTGAAGAGTGCAAAGATATCCAATTTTGAATACTATCCCAAGCTTTAGCTACTCGAAGTTAAATAAAAAACCACCACTGTTCTTATTCCCATTTGGTTGGTATGGAAAG
This sequence comes from Gracilimonas sp., assembly GCA_041689895.1. Taxonomy (GTDB): domain Bacteria; phylum Bacteroidota; class Rhodothermia; order Balneolales; family Balneolaceae; genus Gracilimonas. The sequence continues at coordinate 9,374 of JBDNFJ010000364.1, forward strand.
AATTAGATACCAGCCTACGTAGGGATTACCTTTGAGATTAGAAATACAAGATTCTATTCCTCGTCTTCCTCCTCATAATTACGAAGTTTGGGGATGGGCTGGATGAGTTCCTTAGCGTTATTTGCAGGATCATTCACCAGCTCCGAAACTCTGTAAACCGACATATCAGATAATAAATGATTCCCGGAAAAGCCTTTTTCAATCATCTCGGGGGCGTGTCCTTGTAGCCATGGCGCATAATCGTTGCTTTCCAGAATCACCGGCATGCGGTCGTCTAATGGTTCCACCAATGCATTTGCCGGCATCGTTAAGAGGGCAAATGAATGGATGGTATGTCCGTCTTTTTCGGTATAAGAATGACAAACACCTGCAAACCCCATCACTTCTTTGCTTAGTATTCTCAAATAAAAAGGAAGTGGGTCATTTACGGTTTCTTTCCAGGCATAAAAACCAGAGGCGGGGATAATACAAGGAGAGTTTTTTGCCAGCGTCTTAAAATGAACCTTGTTAAGAAATTCTTCCTGAGCAATATCGGTTACCTTCTTTTTCTCATCCGGATGTTGAAGTCCCCACACGGAAGACACGATTTCTCTTTTATCGTCAGCTCCCACAATAACCGGCATTACTGCTCCTGAAATCACGTTGTAATTCGGTTTGTACATGGCCTCCGAATCAGACATCACCTTAAATTCCTTTTCTATAATAAATTTATTCGCCTGTAAAACGTATCGTTGCATGGCACTTATTTTTTATTAGTTTTAGTTTTTCTTTCACCGAGTTCGCAATGTCAACGCAGCGAGCGGTAAGTATTATATATTATCTGCATTTTGTGAATTCTGTTTATTGAAATTGCAAAGACCTCAGTCTAATTAATCATCTAAATCTAAGACATGCAAAATCCATTTTATAACGCAAGCGAACAACGCCTCCGCGCTTTGTTTCGCGTATTGTTGTTTATATTTCTATTTGCTCTGGCCGCTGGTGTTCCCAGCTTTATTCCATACAAGCCCCTCCATCTTCTGATTACAGGAATTGCGGTATTTGGGGTGTTCTATTTTATGTATCGTTTTGTGGATGGGCGTAGCTGGCAGCAGTCGGGGCTTGCAATTAACGGCATCTGGATTAAAGAATGTGCCGTTGGCATTGTGATCGCTGCTACCGCTATGGGTGCGATATTTGTAGTAGAATGGCAATTTGGCGGGCTTGAAATCACAGGTTTTGGATGGGAACGAAGTTCTAATCAATACTGGCTGATTCCCGTACTGATATTCCTTGTGCAAATGGCTTCGGTTGGTTTTTATGAGGAGGTGCTGTCGCGTGGTTATTTGATACCCAATATTACAGAGGGATTTACGCTGGGTTCTCTGAGTCCACGAGGGGCAGCGATTATTGCCGTGATCCTGAGCTCTGCTCTCTTTGGATTGGCTCATATGGGAAATCCCAATGCGACCTTAACCGCAGTTTCAAATATTGTGTTAGCCGGAGTTATGTTGGCACTTCCTTTTATGATAACGGGTCGGCTGGGGTTATCTATCGGACTGCATTTTTCGTGGAATTTCTTCCAAGGTGGAATCTTTGGCTTTAATGTTAGCGGAATGGCCTCCAAAGATTCGGTTATCCAGATTCATCAAGGCGGCCAGGAATGGTGGACGGGTGGTAGTTTTGGTCCCGAAGCGGGACTTATCGGAATTTTGGGCATTTTTTTAATTATGGCGCTCACTCTTCTTTATTTGAAAAAAGCCGGCGTTCCCATTACGTACGCGGAGCAATTTTCAACCAAATACAGGGAATATGAGATTTGAGATTCTGGGTTTTGAGGGTTCTTATTTTTGATCCATTAATCTCGGTTTGGCTGGTTAATTTTCTCCTCAAAATTCTTAGATGGAAATGGAATATTCAATAATCTCTGAGCTTCCGTAACAAATTTTGTATATTAAGAAGTCTGTTATAGACAGAAGATCTTTGAAAATTGAATTATAACGCCAAAAATGAAAGAGGTGTAACCATTGTCTTTTGAAGAATTTGGCCTTGGCCCCGAACTATTGAGTGGGCTGGCCGACGTACGAATTGAAAAACCCACGCCTCTCCAGAATGAAGTTATTCCACCGGCACTGCAAGGCAAACATATGCTTGTACAACATGAAGCCGGTGATGATGGAGTATTTTTGATACCCACATTACAAAAACTTATCACGCATGGAGAGGTTTCTGGCACACAAGTTGTAATATTAACACCATCTGTTGAGCGAGTAAAAGAAATAGACGAAACGGTTTGGGCTATGGGCTACCATGCACAAATCAGCAGTGCGGCGCTTTCTATGGAAGGAATTCGCACCGTGCAAGAAGAAGCGCTCAGTGGTGGAGCACCGGTTGTGATAGCCAATCCCGGCCGGTTAATTGAATTATTGGAGAAAAATAAGCTAACGCTTTCCCATGTGGATCTTATCATTATTGATGAAGCACATGGCATGGAGAACTATAGCCTGGTGAACCGGGTGAAGGACATCATGAAATATGTGGAAGGGAAGCCTCAAGCGCTCATATTTTCTCAATCCAATAATAATGCAACGCAACAACTTTCCAAGCTTTTGCTGGATGATGCTACCATCATCGGCTTTGATGCGTCTAATGAAGACCTCAACGCAGATAAAGAGGAGCAACATTCTGATACTGAGAAACCGCAGAATGAAGAACCATTCGAGCTGGACCAGGAAGTAGTGAATCGCAAACTTGCAGCAGCAAGCGTGAGTGTAGTCCTTAATCCTGAGAAAAAGGATGAACAAGAAGAAGAGGAAGAAGCTGATTCAAACGAGGCCTTAGATTCTCAGCATCAGCAACAAGAAGAAGAAAACAGTGAACCTGAACCGGTTCCTGAAGATTTGAAGCAAGCGTACATTTACGTTCCTCCGAGAGCTAAGATATCTACTCTGCTGGCGCATATTGATAAAACGCTAAGCGATAAAATTGTTGTATTCGCAGCATCTAAACGAACTACCGACCGATTGTTCCGTATTATTCGTAAAAAAGGCTGGGGTGTGGTAAGCATCAATCCGGGACTCGATCCTGATTTTTATGAAGAACGCTTCGGAAAATTCACTTCCGGCGATATGAAAATTCTACTCGTAGGCGGGCTCTCAGCCACGGAGGTGGAGCTGGATGAAGTGAAGCAGGTCATCAATTACGATGTGCCAAATGAGGTTGAAGAATATAAATATCGGGCTGAATTAGTCGGAAATGGCAAAGCAGCGCGGATGGTTTCATTGGTCTCCAAGATGGATAAAGATGACATCGATGAGATTGTGAGTAAGATTGGATATGCTCCTACCGAGCTTCCCCTTCCTGAAGAAGTGAAGGAGAAGAAAAAAAGTAAGAGTAAAAGTCAGAAGCCGGATCCCAAAAAGGATGCTAAAGATACAAAAAGCAGAAGCCGAGGTACCAAACGCGACGAAGGCGATCGTGAGCGAAAGCGACGTGAAAAGCCTAAGAAGCAGGAAAGCTCTGATGGGCTTCCACGTCCAAGTTATGACGGACTTTCCGGTGGGAAAGAAGGCAAGGGCAAACGTAAACGTCCCGATCCCGGCAAATCAGACGGGGCATTTGGCTGGATCAAAAAGCTATTCGATTAAACCCGAATATCTGCTATAAAGAAACTAAGGCGTATCTGAAAATTCAGGTACGCCTTTTTTTTGTAGATTGGTGATGGGGGAAAACATCTTCAACTCTGTCTAGAAATAAGATTTCGTTTAAATATTTTTTTGGGATTACTTCCGTATGGAAATCTACGATCACATAGTAAATTATTTCAACGGCTTCTAATGAAAAATTTTATTCGAATTTATAAACAAGGCTAATTCATGTTAGAAAAAATGATAGCGATTGGACTCTATGATGAACTATTATCAAAGGGGAAAAATGAATCTGTAAAAAGTGAACACTTTGAAACGAAATTAGAACTTGTTGATCCTGCTGAATTTTCAACCTATGCGGCTATCTATCTTGAACGCTTTCTACGAATTACTTTAGAGAGTTTTAAGGAAGGAGAAAGAATTGAAAAGGGCTTAGAACTTTGCAATTCGTTTATCAAGAAACTTGGTGAAATCAATAAGGATTTTGATGAAAGTGACTTCGCAACAGAGAAAATTCTACTATCGGTACTTAACCAGGAAAGCGGCATTGAGCGAAATGAGAATTCTTTAGAACATCCAGGAATTCCCCTTTCTCAATCTGCTTTACTTGTCAATGCTCGTGGTGAATACCGGATTGGTTCCGAAATAAAGAAAGAAATTAAGAGTGCGGACCGAATCGATTTCATTTGTTCATTTATTAAATGGTCTGGCTTAAGATTGATTAAAGAGGAAATTAAGTTTTGTATAAACCATGGCATAAAGGTTCGAGTTATTACCACAGTATATATGGGCGCGAGTGACAAAAGAGCTATTGATGAGCTCCAGAAATTAGGAGCCGAAGTAAAAGTGTCATACGATACGAGGGGAACAAGGCTCCATGCAAAAGCATGGCTTTTCCACCGAGACACTGGATATAGTACCGCTTATGTTGGTTCATCTAACCTTTCTGCAAGTGCTCAAACAGATGGATTAGAATGGAATGTTCGGATTTCGAATATTGAATCTCCACATTTAATACAAAAATTTGAAGCATCTTTTGAAAGCTATTGGAATAATGAAGAATTTAGGATTTACGATGGTTCAAAAAAAGAAAGCAAAGAACTTAATGAAGCTTTAAATCAAGAATCGACCGTACAATTTGATCAAACATTCTTTGATATAAAGCCATATGCATTTCAACGAGAGATCCTGGATCAGCTTGAATTAGAACGTACTGTTAAAAAAAAGGATAAAAATTTAGTAGTTGCAGCTACGGGCACCGGAAAAACGATTATTTCTGCTTTTGATTACAAGCGCTTTAGAACAGAAAGTGGAGGCGAGCCTAAACTGCTATTTGTTGCTCATAGAAAGGAAATACTGAGACAGAGTCTTCAAACATTTAGGCAGGTTTTAAAAGAGTCGAGCTTTGGAGAAATGTTTGTAGATGGATTTATTCCCACTGAATGGAATCACGTCTTTGCGTCTATACAATCTTTGCATTCGGGCGATTTCAAGTTCGATCCTGATCATTTTGATATAATAATAGTTGATGAATTTCATCATGCTGAAGCGAGTACTTATCAAAAGCTTTTAGATTATGTTGGTCCCAAATATTTGTTAGGATTAACTGCAACCCCAGAACGTACGGACGGGAAAAACGTAATGGATTTTTTTGGAGGAAAAGCTACCGTTGAATTACGAGTTTGGGATGCTATTGAAAAAGGTTTGCTTTCACCATTTCAATACTTCGGTGTTCATGATAACACTGATTTATCTAATGTTAATTGGGTCCGAGGCAGATATGATCAAAGAGAATTGCAGAAATTATATACGTCTTCAGATGAGCGTCTTGCGTTCATAGGAAAAGAATTGAAAGATAAGATTAGAGACCCATTTGAAATGAAGGCGCTGGGCTTTTGCGTAGGTGTTCAACATGCGGAATACATGGCCAAAAAATTTAATGCAATGGGCATTCCGAGTATTCACTTATCAGGAACATCAGATAGGAGCATTCGCGATTCAGCAATTTCTAAGCTTAGAAAGGGAGAAATCAATGCGATTTTCACTGTAGATTTGTTTAACGAGGGAATTGATATTCCTGAAGTAGATACAGTTTTATTTTTGCGCCCAACGGAGAGCTCCATACTATTTACACAACAGCTTGGGAGGGGTTTGAGGAAATGTG
>JBDNFJ010000365.1:0-2786 GCA_041689895.1 Gracilimonas sp.
AAGAAGTGACGAAAGGCAGGAATTCCTTAAACCCGGCATCGTAAACTACGTGCATAAATAGCGGCGAATGGTGCTACTGCCTCTCGTTTTCTGTTTGTTAGTTAAATAACAATACAACCTTTTTGAAAGATATGAGCGGCGCAGTATTCTGTTTTCTTAGAAGTAACAAAATTTATAATTAAGAACAAACTCCGCAAAACCAAAGTCTTAAAAAACCACACCCACAAAAAAAGGCTTTGAGTAAACCCAAAGCCTTTGAATGTATCCGCAGAAAAAAAGAAAGAATTATTCTGTAATCTCTATGGTACTGTGGTCGCCCACATCAATCTTGCCTTTTACATTGGTTAGTTCGGTGTTTGCACCGATGGTTGAACCAGAGGTTTCTATATTTTTAAGTGTGGCATTTTCGCGTATGATGGTATTTTCGATACGGGAATTTATAATATTCGCGCCTGCTTCGATGCTCACATACCAGCTAAACGCAAACATGACGAGAAGTATAATGCTGCCGGTAATCATAGAAAAAAAGATCAGATTGTACACCGGTTGGAGAATGAAGGAATCTTGCACCGCTATCACATGCCAAAATGGAGTTGTCTGGAAACGGGAGGTGAGCACAAACCACAGGTTCCCATCTAATTCAATGGTAGATTGATCAGAATAGCTGGCTTCTCCTACCAAAAAGGATGGAAATTCAAACGGTTGGGAAGGCACGATATTTGTTCCGGAAGCACTCACAATATTGGCCACATACTTGCCACCCAATGGGATATCAATTAGTGTCCGGGTGATGGTAGAAGCATTAAAAAATAGGTGCAACTGAAAGACATTAGGCCCAATTTGAATAACTCTTTCAGTGATAAAGAAATCTGTATTCTGAAGCGTATCTGCGCTCCAGCTTACCGAAATTTTAGGGTCTAATCGAGAGGTGTACCAGTGATAATCAATGTGGGTGAAATCAGTGTCGTTATAAAGTGAGCGGCGGATGTCTATGACATCAGGAGAAGAATCTTGCGCAATAATTATGCGCATGAGTCCCGGTGTGAGGTTAATGGTTTTGGTGATTATGTTTTGGGTTTTATCGGGAGATTGGGCAATTTCCTCGGCTAAATAATTGGATGAATTCAACCAATTGCGCATTATCTGGTCGGTGCGCTTGAGCGAATACTCCTGAAGCTGAGACACAATAGTAGTGCGCTGATTAATGATGGCTTCCCGATATTGTGGCAATATCAGTACCCACATCAAAGCGAAAGCCAATAATATTAAGAGAGATGAGAACAGGAAAATCCTGAGTCTCAACGTTAACCTATCAAACATACATACCCAGTTTTGCTGCTTAAGGTCTATTTAACTAAGGTGATATTCGATTAGAATAGTCTTAAATATTATGAAACTAAATTTTAATAGCTAAATGGCAGAGTTTAAAGAGTTGTAAGGGCGCTTTAGTACGAAAAGTTTAGTGTAACTATTTCGGTTGATGCATAAGAAAATAATCCCAACATGGGCTGGATGGTTAAATACCATCCAGCCATTTTGCTAAAATTGGATACGCAGGAATTTTTGTTGAATAGTCCTTAAAGTTGAGAAGTTAAATTAACGATCCGGGTTGAGGATCGCATCAATACGCTGAAGACTATCTTCAATATGTGCCCGGGTTATCCGATCTGAGATTCTGGTTACCGCTCTATTTAAGTCTTTTTGAAGCTGGTTCAATTCAACCCGTAAAAAAGGACGAATGTCAGAATTTTTGACATCCACTTTATTTCGGAAGCCACCGGAGGTATCATTTGTAAACAGCTGCTCCATGTTGTCGAGGTATAAACGCTGCAAATTCCGGCGATAGGGATCAATGGATTTCATCGCATATATCTCACTCCAAACACCCTTTCTGAGATCTTCTAACATTTCGAGTGGGGCGTAGGCTGTGCCTTCATTAAAGGCATAGGTTTCATTCAATCGAATAAGTACATCCGCAGCCATCACACGATTAAGAATGCGGGCTTGCAGATTTTTGACACGCTCTAAAGCACCTTCGTGCTCAATTCTCCGGAGGATTTGTTTATCCAGCAACCAGTTGGGAGTTGAAAAAACGTGCGTATTTATAAACTCCATGGCTTTTTTCTGATAACTTTTGCTCACCGGAGTATAAAGCACTCCTTTCTGATCCGAGTTTTTTTATGCTTTGATATATCCCGCCAATATTGGTAGCAACGTGACCGGCATATCGTGCCCACTGGGATATAAGCTCTCCATAAATTTCTTCCAAATCATCGTATCCTTTCCCGGGCGTGGAAGTCCACTCAATGAGATTTGGAACTACTTTCTTGAGATTCATAAGGCCATAAGTACTGGCTTGAACCGGATCGTCGGAAAGATCTTCGGTTTGAGCAGATGGATCATAACCGGTAGAAGAAGCAAATCGATATATGGGATCGTCTGCTTTATCCATAATCCATTGATCTAAAATAGGTTTTTCATCTTCAGGAGTCTCGGCTTCAGGAATCATGCGGTAGCCCCAATTAACCGCATATTTGTCATAGGGCCCGATTTTACGAATGAATCGGATATTTTTATCGCCGGGCTGCGCCACGTAATTCTGCCGGGCATACTCCATAATGGTGGTTGCAATACCATATTTTTGGGTGAAAGTGCCGGATCTCAAAGAATCTACGGGATAAGCTGAGCTGGATTGCATATTGTGAGGAAGTCCGATAGCGTGGCCAATTTCATGCGATATTACCCGGCGCATGGTTTCACCAATAAGTTCATCATCCAGCTTTAAT
>JBDNFJ010000366.1:0-1264 GCA_041689895.1 Gracilimonas sp.
ACTGGTTTTAGATTTCGTCTAAACGTATTTTTGAAGCCGATACCTATTTAAATTTCTTGGTCCACCCAAGCCTTCTATCGCATGAATTGCCTAATCTGATAATGCGATAGAAGTCAGCACGCTTTTCCTGTACACTCATACAAGTTCTTGAGAAAACATCACCCCAAAGAAAAAGGCTTGTTATGAAAACACTAAAAATGCTCCTGCTTGTGCTTTTATTTACCACTATAACCTCTTGCACCTTTTATGATAATGATGTGGAAGGAACGGCCGACCTCGTGTATTCAAGTACCATTATCATCAAGGAAGCAGATTTTATTGCCGAGGATGATTTCATATCGGTAGCTGATTATGGGTGGGATAATCTGGATGAAGAAATCGTAGATTATGGCATGGTATTAGGATATTTGCGTTTTGAAGGCACCACAAGCTGGCAAGCCCTCCCTTTTGCTGTACCGTTCGAAAATGATCTGGTAAATCTCCGCTACAACTTTGATATCGAGAATTTTAGTTTGGTTATTGAGGGCGAAGTAGCAGAAAACAATAACGCAAACGAAGCTTTATTCAACAGAGATGTATTGCGAGTGGTTGCCATCCCCCCAACCGTAATTGCCAAGGGCAAAGGAATAGATTATCGGAACTATGAGCAGGTAAAAGAGTTATACCATATAGATTAGAAGAATTAATCATATAACTTGTCATTATTGGCAACAAATTTCACTTAAAATAAATGGATATATCTATGAAATTTCTACAACAAATAGCTCTTTTAGCCGCCTTAATTTTGGCGTACAGTATTCAAGCACAAGCGCAATCACTGCCTAATAAGGGACAGCTTGGTATCCGTGCTAATGTTACCGGACAATCATCAATCGAAGTTCCTTATATGTTAAATGAGGATTTTTCGCTGGCCCCCTATCTTGGCTTTAATTCGGTAGAAGACCAAAGCACCACGCTAATGATCGGTGTACGGCCGCGTTATTATACAGGGCTTGCCAGCGCTGTTGCCACCTATTTTACAGGCACTCTTGGTTTTTCAAACACATCCATCAGCAACACGAATTCATCCATTACTGATTTTAATTTAGGAGTTGGATATGGAGCTGAATATTTCTTTTCGGACAAATTTAGTACCGGTGCCGATGTTAATTTGAATAGTCGTTTTGGAGACAATGCAACTTCAATTTCCACGGCAGCCAGAGTATCAGTTTCGGTATATTTCTGATTTATTAATACTTTTAACTATAATCCTTCTTTACAAAGT
>JBDNFJ010000367.1:0-29527 GCA_041689895.1 Gracilimonas sp.
GCTTTACCCGGTTTCCCCACCACATCATAGCGATGAGAGTTAACTGGACTTTCCATCAGCTCACCGAGATATGCGGCAAGCCTGTTGGCTGTTGCAAATCCACGCTCATTCAGTCCAATTAGCACCAGTTCCGAATCTTCCTGTTGCAATCGTTCCCAAACTTGGATAGCCATACGATGTAAGCTGCGACTTATCCGCGCGCAATCCATCAAAATAATTTGCTTTTTCATAGGTACGATATAAAATTCAGTTAAAGGTACCGTTTTATCTCCTTAGTGTTAAAAAAAACTCAAAAAACCATAGTACACTTTCGTATCTTAACAGCGTTAACCTCAATACATTATAGACATCATGAAACGATTAATTGGAACATTATTAGTAAGCGCCACCGCGTTTACGGGTGGATTGATAACTGCATGGCTACTGGCTCCGAAAAGTGGGCAAGAAAACCGGAGATGGGTCAGTAATCAAAGCAAAGAAACCAAAGGTTGGCTGGAGCAACAAAGCCGCAAGCTCAAAGAAGACAGCGAAAAACGAATTGACCGGGTTTCTAAAGGCATCAAAAAAACCGTAAGAGACGCCGTTCCCGATTTATACGAAGCCACCGAGAAGCTTCACTTTTCAGAAGAAGAAGGCATAAAAGAAATCACGCAGCATGGGTGATACCCGCTTTCAACATTCGGAAGCTTTTTTACAGTGGATTTGGGAGAATCTGCACTTCAATTTCACCTCCTTAAAAACCACCGATGGGAAAGAACTGCACATACTCAATCCCGGAGTTCTAAATCCAACAGACGGGCCCGATTTTAAGCAAACCGCTATTGAGATAGAAGGCGTTCGCTGGTATGGCGATGTGGAAATACACACACAAAGTGCTCATTGGAAGGCACATGGGCATCAAAATGACGCCAACTATAATAGCGTGATACTGCACGTAATTGCCGATAACAATACGCGGCAGGTACAAACCGTAAACGGAAGCAAACCATTTACGCTAAACCTGATTCCATATTTGCCGGCCAACCTTCATCGGTTTCTTAAGAACTTTGACCAACCTCACAATGATTTGGCATGTGCTTCCAGCCTGCATTTTATTTCTGAAGAAGCTTTTTATCAACAGCTTGAGAAATCACATCTCGAATATTTTGAGAAAAAGTCGGATGACCTCTTGCGTTTTTATGATCCGAATCTGCTCCCCTCTAAGGCTTGGAAACAAGCATTGATATTGGCGCTCTGGGATGGCTTAGGAATCTCACAAAATAGAAAACCCATGCAGGCAACTGCAAGTACCCTGCTTACTCAATGGGATGGGGCATCCATAAAAGAAGGAGGGGCCATAGCTATGGAAATTGCCGGTTTTGGAAACTCCACTTCTGCTATATCCTGGAATTATAAGTCGGTTCGCCCGGCCAATCACCCCACCCAAAGAATACAAACGGCCGTTGAATTTACCCACCTGATTTTACAAACGCCTTTCGAAAACTTTCTATCGGTTGATGCTCCTTTATTATGGAAAAAATGGGGTCAGCAGGCTTCTCTATCCTATAGTTCAAGACTTAACATCTTGTTTGGAACGGTGTTTCTTCCTGCACTATATGTGTTGGGAAATCTATTCGCGCATCAGCGCCTTTCGGAAACCGCACTCTCAAACTGGAATGGGTTAAAAACTCCAATCCCTACATCTTTGCTTAAAAAACTCAAAACGCTGAATCTCACTAATGAAAGTTATCGCAACAAATTAGGCGCTATTCATCTTTTAAAAACATATTGCATGCCCGGAAAGTGCTCAGAATGTTTTGTGCTAAAAAATGCGATTGAGTCTTGATTGCTTTTAAAGTGATTTCTATCTTTGGAGTCTGTCAATGACATGAATTGCCCGGTCGTCTAAAGGCAGGACAGCTGGTTTTGGTCCAGTAAGTGGGGGTTCGAATCCTCCCCGGGCAACAATTTATCAAAGGATGACTGTTAGGCCATCCTTTTTGTTTGTCAATCGATAATTGATTGATAAGCGCCATTGATTATAACCTGAACCGAAAGCCTGAAATAGTGGACACTCCCCTGGCGATATTTTCCGGTACTAGCAACCCGGCTTTAGCGAGAGCAATTGCTGAAGAGTATGGAACATCGTTGGGCGACGTCACCATTAAAAAGTTTTCGGACGGCGAGCAGTACGTTAAGTACGAGCAAAGCATTCGAGGGGAAGATATTTTTGTTATTCAATCTACCCCACCACCCGGTGATAACATCATCGAGTTGTTGCTTTTGCTGGATGCGGCCAAACGTGCCTCTGTAAAACGAGTTACGGCTGTAATCCCTTATTTTGGATACGCCCGCCAAGACCGTAAAGATCAGCCACGTGTTTCCATCGGCTCTAAGCTGATGGCTAACTTGCTGGTTAAAGCTGGTGCCGATCGCATTTTAACGATGGATTTGCACGCAGCACAGATACAAGGATTTTTTGATATCCCGCTTGACCATTTATATGCAAGTCGGGCATTTATTGATCATTTTACCTCGAACCCAATCGACAACTTGGTGGTTGTTGCCCCCGATGTAGGCAGCCTGAAAATGGCCCGAGCTTACTCGAAGAAACTGGGAGCAACCTTGGCTTTTGTTGATAAGAGAAGGCCCAAACCCAATCAGTCGGAGATTATGAATTTAATTGGTGAGGTAGAAGGAAAGAATGTGTTAATTGTCGATGATTTGATCGACACCGCCGGAACATTGACGAATGCAGCGGCCGCTTTAAAAGAAAGAGGCGCATTAAACATTATCGCCATTTGTACACACCCGATTTTATCGGGTCCGGCATTTCAGCGAATAGAAGATTCGCCAATTGATGAGTTGTTAGTGACTGACACCGTTCAGCTCCGCCAACCTTCAGAAAAGATAAAGGTATTGAGTATTGCAAATATCTTTGCTGAAGCCATACAACGCATTCACACTAACGACACTATCAGTGCACTGTTTGATAATTAATGATTAAGGTAAACGCATTATGGCATACCCAGAACTAGTAAAACTTGACGGAACGAAAAGAGAGACTGGCAAACAAGCGAACAAAGCGCTAAGGGAAGCAATGCGCGTTCCTGCCGTCCTCTATGGTCCCAAAGTTGATGAGAACATTCATTTTTCTATAGATGAGCTGGAGCTTGAGAAAATTCTCAGAAAGCCCCAAGCTAAGCTTCAGGAACTTGCTGTTGATGGTAAAACGTACAAAACCCTCTTAAAAAGAACGGAATATGATCCGGTTACCGACCGACCTATTCACGCTGATTTTTATGTATTGGCTGACAATCATAAAGTAACGCTTCATGTTCCAATTAAGATCAACGGAAGTGCAAAAGGGGTTCTTGAGGATGGAGGACATGTATTTAAGCCTATGAACTTTGTTCGTGTTCGAGTTCTTCCCGAAGCTATTCCTGCAGAATTTGAAATTGATATTTCATCCCTCGAGATTGGTCAATCTTTCCATATTGCCGATCTTAACCTTGAAGATATCATCCCCTTGGATGACCTCAGCCGAACCATCGTAACTATTCGACCTCCTAAAGGCGCCGACTTCCTCGAAAATCTCGTTTCCGGTATTACCGACGAGACTACAGAAGCTGTTGCTGAAGGCGAAGAAGTGGCCGAAGGCGAAGTTGCTGAAGGTGAAGAGGGCGAAGAAGGAGAAGACGCTTCTGAAGAAAAAACAGAAGATTAACTCTTTTACACTTTCTGAGAACTGTAAACTGTAACGTGATACCCGCTTGATATGTCCCTTATTGTTGGATTAGGAAACATTGGGCAAGAGTATGTGGGAACACGACACAATATCGGTTTTGAAATTGTTGATGCTATAGCGGATACGCTTTCAATTACATTTGGCCCGGGTAACGGGCCTTTTGTGGTTGCAGAAGGTAGGCACAGAGGGCGAAACGTGGTGCTCATTAAACCCACTACTTATATGAATAAAAGTGGAGTTGCGGTACGAAAAGCCCTTGCGATGTACAAAACAGAGATTAATGATTGTCTTACTGTATATGACGATCTTAATCTGGATGTTGGTGATATCCGCTTAAAAGCCAAAGGCAGCGCCGGTGGCCATAATGGCATTGCTAATATCATAGAACTACTGGGAACTCGAGAGTTTCCCCGATTGCGTTTTGGCATAGGGAGCGAATTTCCGCGCGGCAGACAGGTTGATTTTGTACTTTCAGCCTTCGATAAATCGGATCAAAAATATTTAGAAGAGGGCATACAGAAAGCCCACGATGCCTCCCTCAACTTTGCGAGAGACGGCATCACAAAAACCATGAATTATTTTAATTAATGCATGTTGCCGAGGTCACTTTCGGCGCATCAAACCTAAACTAACGTAACGGGAAACAATGCAATCTATCATTTATCTAATACCGGTGGCCGGGGTTATAGCACTCTTGTACACCTTTTTCAAATCATCCTGGGTTTCAAAGCAGGAAATTGGAACCGAGCGTATGGAACGCATCAGCAAGAGTATTGCCAGCGGCGCCATGGCGTTTTTGAAAGCTGAATACCGCGTACTTTCAGTTTTCGTGATTGTTGTAGCAGCCATCCTAGCTTTTAGTGCTCATCCGGAAACCTCAAGCTGGATGATTGCTATTTCATTTGTGATGGGTGCCTTCTGTTCAGCCCTTGCCGGCTTTATAGGAATGAAAGTGGCCACCAAAGCTAACGTAAGAACGACACAGGCCGCACGTACAAGCTTAGGTAAAGGGCTTGAAGTTGCTTTCGCCGGAGGTTCCGTTATGGGACTTGGTGTAGTAGGGCTTGGTGTACTTGGTTTGAGTGGCTTGTTTATCCTTTTTGGAAACTTCGTATTCGATCTGAATAGTGCAGATGCTGTCAATAAAGTATTGGCCGTTGTAACTGGTTTCTCTTTTGGTGCCTCCTCTATTGCGCTTTTTGCTCGTGTAGGCGGCGGTATCTACACCAAAGCGGCCGACGTTGGTGCAGATTTGGTAGGTAAAGTTGAAGCAGGAATTCCTGAAGATCACCCGTTAAACCCCGCTACTATTGCCGATAACGTAGGCGATAACGTAGGCGATGTGGCCGGAATGGGAGCCGACCTTTTTGAATCGTACGTTGGTTCTATTATTGGTACCATGGTTCTTGGCGCTGCATTTATTGCCGGAGCTACCGTAGATGGCGCAGCTTGGGCTGATGCTTTTAATGGCCTTTCAGCTGTAATTCTGCCTTTGGTTCTTGCCGCTGTTGGCATCCTAACCTCTATCTTTGGAACTTTCTTTGTACGTGTTAAAGAAGGTGGAAATCCTCAAAAAGCCCTAAACATGGGTGAGTTTCTATCCTCTGCAATTATGCTGGTTGCATCATTTTTCATAATTACATGGATGCTTCCCGAAACTTGGACGTTCAATGACGTCACCTATTCAAGCACCGGCGTATTCTGGGCAACTATCTTTGGCTTGGGCGCCGGACTCCTAATCGGGTTAGTCACCGAGCACTACACCGGAACAGGTACCAAGCCGGTTTGGTCTATTGTGAAGCAGTCGGTAACCGGCTCCGCCACCAACATTATTGCAGGATTGGGTGTAGGTATGATTTCTACCGCCATTCCAATTATTATAATCGCTATTGCCATTATTGGCGCTTTCCATTTTGCCGGCTTATACGGTATTGCAATTGCCGCAGTAGGTATGTTATCAAACACAGGTATTCAGCTTGCTGTTGATGCTTACGGCCCTATTTCGGACAACGCCGGTGGTATTGCTGAGATGGCTGATCTGCCTCATGAAGTTCGCGTAAGAACCGATAAACTGGATGCAGTAGGTAACACAACAGCCGCTATTGGTAAAGGATTTGCCATTGGATCTGCTGCGTTAACCGCTCTTGCTCTTTTTGCCGCTTTTATTACGGCATTCGAGCATTCTCACGGTGGAGTTGAGCTTATTATCAAAATTACACAGCCTACGGTAATGGCCTCTCTTTTTGTAGGAGCCATGCTTCCATTCTTATTCTCAGCACTCTCTATGAATGCCGTTGGGCGTGCCGCTATGAGTATGATCGAAGAAGTTCGCCGTCAATTCCGCGATATTCCTGAGCTTACAAAAGCACTTTCTGCAATGAAAAGAAACGAAGGCAAAGAACTGGAAGACTGGTCAGACGCTGACCGCGCTGACTTTGATGCAGCAGATGGCAAAGCAGAATATGAAAAATGCGTTGAAATTTCAACGCAAGCTTCTATTCGTGAAATGATAATACCCGGGCTCTTAGCCGTTGTAGTTCCCGTTCTCTTCGGTTTTGTTCCTGGATATATCAGTAACGATCCTACTCTTGGAGCACAAATGTTGGGTGGTTTACTTGCCGGCGTAACGTCTGCAGGTGTTCTGATGGCGCTTTTCCAATCCAACGCTGGTGGTGCCTGGGATAATGCCAAAAAGATGATTGAAGAAGGCGTAACCATCGACGGCGTTGAGTATGGCAAAGGCTCTGAGCCTCACAAAGCCGGTGTTGTTGGTGATACGGTTGGAGATCCATTCAAAGATACTTCCGGTCCTTCACTAAACATCCTGCTTAAGTTGATGTCGGTTGTTGCTCTTGTAATTGCAACCATGATCTAATCTCAAAAACTTTTTAAATTTAAGCCCTCACATAAAATTTATGTGAGGGCTTAATTATTTAAACAAATTAACAAGTGCTTGGCGGTTTTACTGATCCTGGTAAAGATCCAACGCTATAAGTTTCTTGACTTGTTACAACCCCAGAATATGTTATTGTAAAAGTAACTTGTCCGTTCCATCCACTAGTGTACTCTACTGATAATTTATGCGGTAAATATGGGTTTGGAGCCGACAAAGGATAGTAATTATGCAAAACATTAGCTCCTTGACTTAAATTGAAAACATCAGCGTCAATTTGCCAGGAGCCTGAATTATCAGAAGCATTTTCTACTATAGGATTAATTGCAGTAAACCAAGTACCTGTAGAAGGTATAAAATGTTGCAGCTCAACACATCAGCCTACTATTTCTGCTTGTTGGGCATTTGATTGTGCAATGCCACATAGTGCTACGATCAAACTTTGAACGAGAGTTTTAGTCATTTTCATAATCAAATATTTAGTTTATAGTAATGTTAATAGGAAGCTTTTCAATTCACCTACTTTATTAAATAAGTAATTTACTTTAAGTTTGTTACAGAATACTTTGCAAATGTTAATATTTTATATTGACTTAAAGATATTTAGACTAATGGAATCACGACCAAAAAGAGCGAATTCATCTTGTTTATTCTTCTTTATTACGTCAATACTTTATGTGCTCTCTGCTTGCGACAGCTCTTTCAACCCACTGGCAGAAAATAATCGTTTTAATTTCACCATTTATGCTACCCTTGATTTATCCACCGACACCCAATGGGTGCGCGTGATGCCGGTTCGTGATTCCATTTTCACGACTCCCAAGCCCATTGACGCAATGGTTAAACCCTAACCAGAGAAAGTACAGGCCAGACGGAAGTTTTAAAGGACTCCCTTTTTCTACTCCCACAAGGGTATTCTGCCTGGAATTTTTGGACCGATACCCCGCTACTTCCTGAAGAAGAATACACTACGGGCAGAAGCTTCGGATGGCCGTTACAGTCAGGGCACTAGTTTTATCCCCAAAAATTTTCCCGATCCCGAAATTAATTTTGATGAAAGAAACCAAAGCTTTCAGATTATAATTGATAATATAGTAGATCGATTAGTTGTTGCTCAAATAAATTATGCTTTTGAAATTACTCATAATAACGGCGATCCACCTACATATAATCCTTATCATCCAGTCAGTTATATTGAAGATGTGGTACAAAGACCTGATGGTTCTTACTATTTTCCTGCTTATATAATTCCAGATATTGCAAGTTGGTACTCTGTAAGTCTCGAGCAAATTTCCCTCACAAGAGATAAATTAATAGTTGTTTCTGCTGATTCCTCCTGGCCCGATATAAATGATGCTAAAAGTGGTGTTAGTGACCTTCCAAACTCTTCCAATATTGAAAATGGATTAGGAATGGTTACCGGCATTGTAAGTAAGCGTCTTCCTCTTTTGGAGTGATTTTACTTGCTTCTAACCTCTTCCTAATGCAGGCCGATATCATCAGACTTTTCTTTCACCACAACCAACGGCTGGATTAACTGGCTAAGCGGTACATCAACAATACGCAACACAGGAATAAGTAGAATCAATTCTGGCTGATGTCCATTGTTGCACTTATTATTGCAACTATGATCTAAGGAAATCAGACTATTATATTTCAAGTCCCGAAGATTGATTATCGGAGCTTTTTTGTTTGTAGTATTAGCAGTTTTAACAAAGACATCTTGAGCATACCTGCGAAAGATCTTCAAAAGTCTAATACTAACTGTATTGAGAAACAGAACTCGTGAAGATTCTTCGGCAGCAGCATCAGAATGACCCCAAAATTGACAACCAATCATTGTACTGAATGAACAACTCAACAGACATTTTCAAACTCTTCTTCCATCACGACCAGCGGTTAGACAATTTAGCCCAACGCAACAGTACCTCATCTCGGGAAAAAGTAGCACCAAGCCTTGCCGATTTCATGAAGCCTGATCCAACCTATTCCAAATTTTATCTAACCGGAACCGATTTAGCCAAAGAGCAATTTGGACTCAACATCCTAAATGGATATCCGAAAATTTTAGCGGCCTTAGAAAAAGCCTTTGCTAACAAGCAGGTTTTTACGGCAAAAGGAAAATCCCCTTCTATTTCAGCCGCTATTTCTTCACTGGAGTTGGGAGGAATTTTCGTGTTGACTGATAAAAATGAACTCGACTTAGACATATCAGAACTACACATTGACCGCAACTCCAACGTTGGACACTTGAAAACAGAATTGAGGGAAGCGCTGGAAGCAGGCTTTATTGTAACCTACAAAGAACAGGCAAAAAATGGCTTCGACCTACACATCTTCTCAAAGAAAAACGTGTACACCGATATGTTTTATCCGCTTCAAAAATTAGTCCCTGAATCCTTTCGTTTCTTTAGCATAAACGGTAAAAAGTTTCGCACCGAGCGTCACTTTTATTTTGAAACCTGGGCCCTCGAAAAACCACCACATGGTTTTGAAGAGGTGTTCCCGGAAACGATTTTATAGCACCATAGAAAGAACAAAAATCGGAAACATTCCTGTTCTATTTTTCTAAAAAAATTACTTATCTTTATTTAGATTTTGTTTAAATAGTGATACTATCTGTTTATGCTAACACCCCTAAGTAATACCCGAAAAGGAGAACGCATCTCCATACAATGCCTAAGCTGCAGCTGCACCGAAGTTTGCCGCCTTCAGGAATTGGGATGTGTGGAAGGTACCAGCGCTACGGTTATTTCCAATCAAAAAAAAGTGATCCTACAAATCGGGGAAACTCGTTTGGCCATTAGTGGTGTGTTAGCCCGGACTATTTTAGTGAGTACGAATTAATTTTATGGCCACACTCCTTTCTCAGAAAAAAGAACCCGGTTCATGCAAAGTCGTAAATATCACCGGTACTCAGGCTTCCCGTTTGCTTGAAATGGGTATCACTCCTGGAATAGATTTAAAAGTGATCCGATCTGCTCCACTGGGTTTTCCTATCGAGGTTAAAGTGAGAGGATATCTGCTTTCTCTTCGCAAAGCAGAAGCTGAATGTATTGAAATTGAGAACGAAAGGTGATATGGGTTCTGAGGATACGCTAACCATTGCATTAGTCGGTAATCCCAACACAGGGAAATCTACCATTTTTAATGGCCTTACGGGACTTCGCCAGAAGATCGCCAATTATCCGGGGGTTACGGTAGAACGAAAAGTTGGCTATTCCAACATCGATGGACAGGCCTACAAAATCATTGACCTACCGGGTACGTACAGCCTCAATTACAAAAAAATTGATGAACGTATCACTTACCAAACGTTGATTGGGGAATACCAGCACGAAGAAGTTCCCGATGTGGTAATGATTGTGGTAGATTCCAGCAATTTAGATCGTAACCTGTTTTTAGCTACGCAAGTGATGGATTTAGGTCTGCCCACAATGCTGGTTCTCAATATGGGAGATGTAGCCAAAGAAAGAGGAATTGAAATTGATCCTCAGGCAATTGAAGAAAATCTGGGTATTCCTGTCTTCGTTGTTTCAGCAAAATTTAAGCAGGATATTGGCACCATTAAAACAGCCATAGCCAATCAAAAATATACAATACCGAAACCGTTGCTTTGGGCCCCCGGAAAAAATCTACGTATTGCCGCCGATGTCGTTATCGACAAATGGCTAAAGCCGAATACCCAACTGCCCGAGCGAGCGCACATAATTGAAGCCTTACGGTTGATTAGCGATAATCAGATTGATGAAGCTTTTTATACGTATGAAAACAAAGAGTTTGGACAAAAGGTAATTGATGAAGCCCGCTTTCTCATCGAAAACGAAGGGGGCAATGCGATAGCAGCTGAAGTATTATATCGCTACGATTTCATTAATGAATGCACCAAAGATTCGGTAAGTCAGGAAGACGAGGATAAGAAATCCATTTCTGATCGTATTGATGAAGTGGTAACGCATAAAGTTCTCGGGCCTATCATTTTTATATTAGTTCTTTTGGTGATGTTTCAGTCCATTTTTACTTGGGCTACTCCTTTTATGGATCTGATTGAGCTGGTATTTATAAAAACCGGAAGCTGGCTCACCGCTATCCTTCCCGAGGGTGTACTCACCAGTTTATTGGTGGATGGAGTGATAGCAGGCTTAGGCGGAGTGGTCGTCTTTCTCCCCCAAATATTATTCCTCTTTTTCTTCATTTATATTCTTGAGGGAACCGGATACATGGCTCGAGCTGCCTTTGTGATGGATGGTTTTATGACCAAAGTTGGCCTTCACGGGCGTTCTGTAGTTCCGCTCATGTCTGGCTTCGCTTGCGCCATACCCGGCATTATGGCTACCCGAAATATCGAAAACTGGCGCGATCGGATTTTGACCATCATGGTTTTGCCCTTCATGGCATGCTCTGCCCGGCTTCCCGTTTATGCCCTTTTAATCGCCGCCTTTATTCCCAAAACAACCATTCTGGGTTTTATTAATCTGCAAGGTGTCACGTTTTTTAGCTTGTATTTATTTGGTATTGTAATGGCCATTCTTGCCGCATTAGTGATGAATCAATTCTTCCCTAAAAGTGATAGCAGCCCATTTATAATGGAATTACCAAGCTATAAAATGCCCAAGTGGTCGGCTGTATTTCAAAATACATTTGAGCGAGGCACCATATTTGTAAAAGAGGCAGGCAAAATTATTATCGCCATTTCCATTGTGATTTGGTTTCTCGCTTCGTATCCAAAAGTGGATATACCAAGCCACATCCCAACGGAATCCACAGTTACCGAAGCTTCCTTTAGCCCCCAGCAAGACCCCGATGCTTATCAGCTCAAAAACAGTTATGCAGGGAAGTTTGGCCACTTTATTGAACCGGTTATTAAACCTCTTGGCTTCGACTGGAAAATCGGCATTGCTCTAATCACTTCTTTCGCCGCTCGCGAGGTAATGGTTGGCACGCTAAACACTATTTATAGTATCAAAGAATCCGGAGGTGAGGGACTCACACTCAAGCAAAAGATTATTAATGATAAAGATCCCGAGACCGGAAAACCCATTTATACCACAGCAACGGCTATTTCGCTGATGATCTTTTTTGCCCTCGCCATGCAGTGTATGAGTACTATTGCTATTGTCAGGAGAGAAACGAACTCCTGGAAGTGGCCTACCGCCATGTTTTTATATATGACAGGCCTTGCGTATATTTGTTCTTTAATCGCTTTTCAAGCAGGGAGTAATTGGTAATGGATCCACAAATCATCATCGCTTTCGCATTATTAATCATTAGTGTTTCCTTTTTAGGATGGAAATACCTCAAGCCTGTTTTTGCCCATAAAAACTCGGACGATTCTTGCGGACCTGATTGCAACTGTGGCTAACAAGCCTGCTCAAAATCGGGGCCCAATTAGTTGCTACTTTTCGTTTAGAGCTCTCGAATTAAAGGCTCAGTGTTTGTACCTTCAGGGCTTAAATTCACGCTTATGACTTACACTGAAAAATTATCTAACGCCATAAAAGAGAGTTCCTCTACCCTTTGTATTGGATTGGATCCGAACTTGAACCTGATTCCCCAATCGGTGAAAGACCAGTTTGTTCACCCCGAAGAACAATTAAGCTACTTTTGTAAACTGGTGATTGATTACACGGCCGATTATTGTGCTGCTTATAAACCAAATCTTGCTTTTTTTGAGGCATTAGGTCCCAATGGATTAGCGGTTTTTGAAGAAGTAATCAGCCACATCCCCAAAGAAAAAATCATTATTGCTGATGCCAAACGAGGCGATATCAGCTCAACGGCTGAACATTATAAAAAATCCTACTTCAGCCAGTTTGATGTAGATGCCATCACGTTGAATCCTTTAATGGGATTTGAGACGCTGGATGCTTTTGCTCACTTCGAAGAAAAAGCCCTGTATGTTTTAACACTGACCTCCAACCCGGGAGCTTCTGATTTCCTAAAAAAACCGTTTATGGGTTTTGATTTGATGGCTCAGTTTATTGCAAATCAGCTCTCCAAAAGAGCTCTCAATACAAGCACTCATCTTGGTATGGTAATCGGTGCCACTCAAGCTGAGGAAGCAGCTTCAGTGTTGAAACATCATCCAAAAGGCGCTTTATTGATTCCCGGAATTGGCACACAAGGAGGTTCTATTTCAGAGCTTGCAAAAGCTTTAAAAAATCATACGGGCTTGCCGCTCATCAACTCCAGCCGCGGTATTATTTACGCGGGGAAAAACGAAAGCAATTGGCCGGAACTGGTGGCACAGGCTGCAAAAACCATGAAAGAAAAATTGAATCTCATTTCCAATCAGTATGTCTAAAAAGCCGGAAGTTATTGTATATACCGATGGAGCCTGCAGTGGAAACCCCGGTCCGGGTGGCTGGGGCGCTATCTTGAAATGGAATGGAAAAGAAAAAGAACTGTCGGGCGGTGCACCTCATACCACCAATAATCGAATGGAAATGCAGGCGGTAATTGAAGCACTAAAGGCGCTTAATAAACCCTGCTTGGCTAAAATTCATAGCGACAGTGCCCTCATCATCAATGCTTTTACCCAAGGCTGGATTGATGGCTGGATCAAACGGGGTTGGCGAAAGGCTGATAAAAAGCCGGTCGAGAACAAAGAACTTTGGCAAGACATGCTGGAAGCCATGAAACCCCATGATGTGGAATGGATTAAGGTGAAGGGACATTCTGGAGTTGAATTAAATGAACGTGCGGACCAATTGGCTGTGGCGGAATCGGAGAAATTTTAAATGTTAAATGCTAAATGATTTCAGATTTAACACTTAACATTTAGCATTCAGGCAAGCGAAGCGTAGGGCACCATATCTACATCATCAAATCGCCCTAAATCTGCCTTCATTTTTCCGGTGATGGCAATCATCGCGGCATTGTCGGTGCAGTAACTTATTTTTGGGTAGAATAGCTGAATCCCCATTTCTTCCGCCATCTTCTCTGATTTTTCACGCAGCATGGAGTTAGCAGAAACGCCTCCTGCCAACACCACCGTTTTTACACCGGATTGTTTTACTGCTCGTTTCAACTTCTTCACCAAAACCTCTGCAATGGCAAAAGATACGCTGGCACAAATATCATTTTTATGCTCCTCAATCCACTCCTCCTCTTTATCTTGCAAATAATACAAAGCGCTGGTTTTTAGTCCCGAAAAGCTAAAATCTAATCCTTCCCGTAAGAGCGCCTGTGGAAATTTGTGAAATATCGGATCACCTTTTTTCGCCAGCTTATCCATGTGAGGCCCGGCGGGATATGGAAGCCCCAGCAGTTTCCCAATTTTATCAAAAGCTTCGCCAGCGGCATCATCTCGGGTTTTCCCTATAATCTCATGTTCAAAAGGTGATTTCACATGAACCAGCTGAGTATGTCCGCCTGAAACGGTGAGAGCTATAAGCGGGAATTCAGGCTCATGATCTATAAAATTAGCGTAGATATGGGCATCCATGTGGTTCACACCAATCAGTGGAATGTTGCGGGATAGCGCGAGTCCCTTGGCAAAACAAATCCCTACTAATAATGAGCCGAGCAATCCGGGGCCTTGCGTTACGGCGATGGTATCAATCTCATCCAACGAAATTCTACTTTCTTCCAGCGCCTGCTGTACCGTTTGTGTGATGGTTTTTTGATGCGCTCGAGAAGCTAATTCAGGAACCACCCCACCAAATTTCACGTGGATAGACTGCGAGGCAATAATATTGGATTGAATTCCGGCTTTGGTTAAAACCGCCGCCGAGGTATCGTCACAAGAGGATTCAATAGCTAAGATATTCATGTTTTAAAGATACGCATATTGGTGGTAGATGATGAGCGGTTTTTATAGGAATTTCCTGATTTTTAGGCCAGTAACGAATAAAGTTCGTCGCTTTCTTTCAAAATCAATGTATTCACTCCAATTCAAAATGGCCTAAGTGATTGCCCTTCTAAAACCACCTTGCCCAACCTCTGATGAACCTCATCATCCAAAAACCCATACTGGCAGAGGTTTGTCTTTTTTGCTTACTATCTATCACTGCCCTGAAGGACGGAGCGATGGGGTTCTACTCCAAAATGTGGCGTTTTATCATTCTACCGATAAAACGGAGTTTCTCCCTAAGGGTAAATCGCGATAAGTTTGATTTGATAACGCCTTTGGTCAGCATGGTTTTTTTGCTGTAATCAATCATCACATCAACAAGAACCGGCTTTCCTGCTTTGGAAAGTTGAAGGGCCGCTTCTATTTCTGCTTCAATATTTTGATCGTTTTCCATACGGATGTATTCACAACCTGTAGCCATAGCCAAGCCTTCAAAATTCATATTCCCAATTACCGTACTGGTTTTGTGTTTCAAAGGAACTTGCTGGAATTGTGCTATTTGACCTAACTCACCATCATTAAAAACAAATATAACGGGAGCTACATCATACGAGGTAGCCGTGACCAACTCTAAGCCTGTCATCTGAGCAGCGCCATCGCCCACAATTCCAATTACCGTATTATTTGGATGCGCTAATTTCGTGGCAATTGTGGCGGGAATACAATAGCCCATGCAGTTGAAATCGGTTGGTGAAATTAAATGATTGGGTTTGTAAGTGGTCAATAACTCCGCGGCTAAAAAGGTGTGCTTACCATCATCTAACACTACATACGTGTCTTCATTTAGCTTTTTATTTAACGCATCAAAAAACCAGCCGGGCGATACTTTATCTTGCTGCTTCTTTACCAGCCACTCGTCATTATATTTCTTATTCAGCGCAGCGATTTCTGCTTCAACATTCGTATTGCCATTTTTTATTTCTTGATCTTTTATTTGCTCCCAAATGGCTTTCAATACCTCCGTAGCATCCCCTTCTATATTGATTTCAGAAGTATAATTTTTGTCAAATACCTCGTTATTAATATCAACATGAACAAGTCCTTTGGGGTTTTCTAACCCATAACTTCCGGTGGATATTTCCGAAAATCGACAGCCCACGGCAAGCATGGCATTATGATTTTTCAACACCATTTGTCCACTTGGTTTTGAGCTTGCCCCAATAAAGCAGCCGGTATATAATGGATGATTATTGGGAAACACGCTTTTGCCTTGCAGGGTCAGAGCCACGGGTACCTTCAATTTCTCTGCTATTTTGATTGCGTATTCTTGTGCTTCTCGGGCTCCCCAGCCTAAATACATCATTGGATGTTTGGCCGAGCTCAATAGCTTCACTGCTTCCTCTATTTTTGAGGCCGAAGCTTCCGGCTTTTCAATCTGTAAATTGTATGTTGGAATATTTTCCACCTCCGCACTAAACATCATCAACTCAGCAGGGAATTCGATGAACACGGGTCCCGGTTCTCCGCTCATCGCTGTTTGATATGCTTCATAAATGATGGGCGCAATCTGGTCATGACTTTCTATCAAATATTGCGCTTTTGTTACTCCTTGCGCAATGGGTTTCATATCAATGTGGTGCAGTTGATAATGCTTTCCACTGTCTCTGCGAATGCCTCCGGCAATAACCAGCATGGGAATTCCATCCAAATACGCTTCACCAATACCACTTAGCGCATGCGTCAGTCCGGCTGCCGGAACTACCGTTATGCAACCGATAGAATCTGTAGTTCTGGAAATAGCATCGGCCATAAAAGAGGCCCCTCCTTCGTGCGTTACTAAGATGGGTTTAATCTTTCCAGATTTCTCGATGGCATCATACAGCTCCGTGGTATGCGTTCCGGGTATTCCAAAAGTATATTTAACGCCAATTTGTTCGAGGGCAAAAACCGCTATTTGTGATCCATTCATTCTCATAATGCTACCTGCTTTGAATTAATTTTTTCCCTACTAAATGATTCCCTGTAATCCTACCGGTTAAAATACAGGTAGCTAAAAAAGTGCCTTCTAAAGCTCCTTTTCCGTGAATCCCACCGCCACCATATCCGGCAGCTTCTCCCACAGCAAATAATCCATCTATGGCTTTTCCATGACTATCCATTACCGCTCCGTTTAAATCGGTTTGAATACCGCCTAAGGTTTTTCGGGATAAGATATATTCTCGTATCGCCACAAAAGGACGATGCTTTGGATCATCTATCTTTTGAAATTTACAGTTTCGAATTTTGTCACCCGGATAATTTCGGAGATGTTGCAAGCGCCTTAGCTGCTCATCATTAAAATACTTCTGACCTCTATCAATTTGAGCATCATAATCTGAAATAGCTCCCCTGAGATTTGCCAACTTCACATCCTCGTTTCCTTCTAAGGCATTCATTTTTTTGACTAATTCTTCCAAGGTATCGGCCACTACAAAATCGGGACAATTGTCCAGCATATCGTTGACCAATGCCTTGTTCCCAAATAATACCGTCTTTGCCACCTGAAGATATTTTTTATTCCTGAATGCCGGATTTGATTCGGCGCCAGAGATAGCAAATTCTTTGTTTAGGATTTTCATATTCATCACTTGCCATGAAAATTTCTTCTCCTGTTTGCAAATCTCATCTACCAAGAACCGTGTATCAAAAGCAGTTATGAGTGGGATCGGCCCAATACGCTCGCCCGCATAATTTAGCCACAAAGCCGAGCGCGGTGGCACCAAGCTTAGCCCATCATCTTTTTTTGTTGGTCGGGGGTGATGAATTCCTGCTGCATACGGCCATGTTTTATCCAAATGTGTTAAGGTTCCATTCACCTTTTCTACTGCAAAATGAACCGTGCCATCAGCATAAGGATGTGCTCCATTTAATATTTTTTCAGGAGGAGTTCCCCAATCGCTATGCCAATTTCTCTTTACCTGCTCTATGTCTCCACCCAAGCCGCCGGTGGCCACAATAGTATTTTCTGCTTTAACCTTGAACGGCATTTCATTTGACTCATCCATTCCGGAAACCCCAACTACTCTCCCTCCCTGCGTCAGTATTTTATCAACCTTATGATGAAATCGTATTTCCAGATTTGTGGCTGCTTTGGGGTGCTCCAACAAATGATGTTTTATGCGTTCCGAGAGCTCATAGCCGGTTCCCCAAACCATGTGAAAGCGAGGCACGGTGTTCCCTCTTTTAAACATGCCGCGTTCAACCCAATGCACCACAGGAAAAAATTTTACTTGTTTATCCCTCAAGTAATGAAAAACGTGCTCGGTGGTATTATTGACAAATAGTTTGGCCCATTGTTTGGGAAGGTCATCATCCTCTCCAAAATCAGCTACCGAATACCAATCCTTTAATGCAATATCAGGATCATCTTTAATGCCTCTTTTCCGTTGAACGGGAGAATCTACAAAGAACATGCCACCGAAGGAAAGCTTGGCCAAACCTCCCATTTTATCTTCTATGTCCCTATCAAGCATAAGCACTTTTTGATTCGCATTAAGAAGCTCGATGGCGGTGGCCATTCCCGCAATTCCTGCCCCAACTATAACATGATCGGCCTGATAATTTTGCATACTCGTTTTGTGCTTTCGGAAATTATGTATCAACTAAGAGAAGCAATTTGATGAAAAGCCTGTTGTTTTCAAAATCGGAGTTTTGAATGTTTAGATGGTGGCTATATCATCAAAGATGGAAGAGGCTTGTGGCATAAGGAACCTGAAAGGGTGTCTTACAAAGACAAAGGATTTAATTCCCAACGCCCAAAGTATTCAAAAAAATCCCTAGGGGATATACATGAATAACCATGGATGGAATGAACGTAGTTCACGAAATCCGTGGAAATAGACGAACCCTGTAGGGGTTCAGTAAAATGCTATAGTAAGTGTCGCTCATTTATTCAATCTCATGTTCCTTTAGCAATGCGATGTATTCCTCCCTGAATGTCACCTTTTTCACAACGTCCTTCCTAGGTTTTCACATACTCAATGAGGCGTTCAATTCAACCCTTTCAGGGTTGCAGACTGGAGTGCTTTTATAACCCAGGGTTTCGCAAGCTTCACCCGGGGTTATTTATTTTTCATCCTTTCAGGATTAGGATGTTGCGGAGCGGTGCGGAATGCACTTCCAAGCCGGAGCTTATGGAACGAGTAAATGAGTCATCAACTCAATTCTACTTCCAAAAAAAACCTCTAAGGATTTTAAATTCTTGGAGGTTTGGTTTTACCTCAAAATAAAAAACCCTGCTTCGGAGTTCCAAAACAGGGTTTTTAATTTATTCAACCGTAAGTGAAAAAATTTTACTTACTTAGCTTCGTCTTCGTCATCAACTACTTCGTAGTCAGCATCAACAGCATCATCGCCGCTTTCTGCGTCTGCATCTTCGGAAGTGGCTTGCTCTTGCTGGTCTGCATTAGCACCTTCACCACCTTCGGTGGCTTCTTCCTGAGTCGCTTTATAGATTTCTTCAGAAGCTCCCGACCAAGCTTTATTTACGGCTTCAATAGCCGCATCCAGCTCGTCGATATTTTCTTCTTTGTGCGCTTTTTCGAGGGTTTCAACGGCTTCTTCGATGGCTTTTTTGTTGTCATCGGAGATTTTATCGCTGTACTCATCAAGCTGCTTCTTGGTAGAGAAAAGTAAGCTATCTGCCTGATTTAATTTCTCAACACGATCGCGAAGCTCTTTGTCTTCGGCTTCATGCTCTTCAGCTGCTTTCTTCATTTTCTCGATTTCCTCGTCAGATAATCCTGAAGAAGATTCGATGCGAATATTTTGCTCTTTACCGGTTCCTTTATCTTTCGCATTAATATTCAACACGCCGTTGGCATCCATATCAAAAGTTACCTCAATTTGGGGAGTTCCTCGTGGTGCCGGTGGAATACCATCTAAGTGAAAACGTCCCAGCGTCCGGTTATCCTGTGCCTTGGTTCGCTCTCCCTGTAGCACGTGAATTTCTACACTGCCTTGGTTATCGGCCGCCGTTGAAAATACCTGAGATTTACTGGTTGGAATGGTACTGTTTGATTCAATCAACGGTGTCATAACGCTACCCATGGTCTCAATACCGAGAGTAAGCGGAGTCACATCCAGCAATACCACATCTTCCACATCACCGGAAAGTACACCACCCTGAATGGCCGCTCCAACAGCTACCACTTCATCCGGGTTTACGCCTTTACTTGGGTCTTTGCCAAAGAAAGCTTTTACTTCTTCCTGAATTTTGGGAATTCGGGTTGAGCCTCCAACTAAAATAACCTGATCGATATCTGAGTTTGTGAATCCTGCATCATCCAATGCTTTTTGGCACGGAGAGATGGAGCGTTTCACTAAATCATCTACCAATTGCTCAAATTTAGCACGACTTAAATCTATATTCAGGTGTTTTGGGCCTGCATCTGTCGCCGTTACAAAGGGCAAGTTGATGTTGGTTTTTTGTGAACTTGAAAGCTCAATTTTAGCTTTTTCTGCTGCATCTTTCAGACGCTGCATGGCCATTGGATCTTTTCTAAGATCTATGCCTTCATCTTTTTTAAACTCATCCGCCAAAAAGTCAATGATGCGCTGGTCAAAGTCATCGCCACCAAGGTGGGTATCACCATGGGTTGACTTCACTTCAAATACGCCATCACCTAATTCCAGAATAGATACATCAAACGTACCGCCACCTAAGTCATAAACCACAATGGTTTGGTCATCGTCTTTCTTATCTAATCCGTAAGCCAGTGATGCGGCCGTTGGCTCGTTAATAATTCGTTTTACTTCCAATCCGGCAATTTTTCCGGCTTCTTGAGTGGCTTTTCGCTGCGCATCATTAAAGTAAGCAGGAACCGTAATTACGGCTTCAGTTACTTTCTCACCAAGATACTCTTCCGCGGTCTGCTTCATTTTTTTAAGCACCATGGCTGAGATTTCCTGTGGCGCATACTTTCGGTCTTCGATTTGGACACGCGCCGTGCCGTCATCACCTTTTGCTACTTTGTATGAAACCTGCTTGGTTTCACCTTTCACCTCATCAAACATGCGTCCCATAAAGCGTTTTGCGGAAGCCACGGTATTTTCCGGATTGGTGATAGCCTGACGTTTTGCTGGGGCACCTACCAGTCGTTCACCGTCTTTGGTGAAAGCAACAACAGAAGGTGTAGTTCGTCCGCCCTCGCTATTCTGGATTACCACCGGCTCGTTTCCTTCCATTACAGAAACGCATGAGTTGGTAGTTCCTAAGTCAATTCCTATAATTTTTCCCATTGGTCTAACTCTGAATTTTTATTGTTTGTTTTAATATTCTTTACTTAACCGGAATGGATTGCGAATCCTTTAATGCCTCCGATTTGGGCATAGCAATGGTTAATACACCATTTCTGAATGAGGCCGATACTTCCGCCGCATTCACTTTTTGTGGAACTGCAAACGCGCGGGCAAATGCACCGCGCCGACGTTCCTGTCGCTTGAATTCTTCTCCATCACCGGCTTCGATTTCACGTTCACCTTTCACCGTTAGCACGTTGTTTTTCAGTGATATTCCAATCTCTTTTTTGGATAGTCCGGGGAGATCCAACAAAATTTTAAATTCGTTTTCACTTTCAACGATATCGCAATCAGGGGCAAAATCTTTGTCTTCATTGGCCAGTGGCACTACTTTTTCTACAAACTGCTGAATGTCTTTTCCCAGCTTGGAAAGGTGCCTTTCAATCTCAATACCAAATTCTGTAAAATCTCCCATGTGCTTGATGGCTTGTTCGAATTCATAATCACCTATGCAATAGCAATGCCAACCATGTAGAGCAGGAATAAAACTGACGTATTGACGGACGTATTGTCAGGAGTGAGTGAGTGAGTGGGTGATATAGTGATTAAGCGATTGGGGTTGGGGGGAGATTGCTTTGCTTGCTAATAACTAAGGATTCGTTTCAGCTCGGTGTTTAGGAAATAGTGCTTTCCTCTAATTTCCTTTTTTTCTAATAATCGAAGTTCTACAAGTGTAGTAAGATATGAGCGAGCTGTATTCTCCGCATAAATTCCGGCATCAGTTAGATGGTTTACTTTTGTAAATGGTTGAGTAAAAATCGCCTGAACTAAGTCGTCAGGCCGGCGAATTTCCGTCCGCTCTTTTATCATTTTCAGCATATCTTCTTTAACTGCAATTATATCCGATATCTTGTCAAAAGTGAGCCGAGAGGTATATTCAACGGCACGAAGGACATATAGAATCCAATTTTTCCATGCCCCTTGTTGTGAAACTCCAGCCAGTAAATCATAATATTCCTGCTTATGCTCCATAATGTAACGGCTCAAGAATAAAATAGGATAATTCAGCAGGCCTTCATTGCACAAGTAGTTGATTATCATAATTCTGCCTGTTCTCCCATTGCCATCTGTGAAAGGATGTATTACCTCAAACTGATAATGAGCAATTGCCAGCTTAAGCAATGGCTCGTTGGGAACATCAATTTTAGCATTCAAGAAATTGATTAGGTTTTCCATCTTTTGTTCAATAATACCAGCACCACGTGGAGGGGTATATACCGGTTTTCCTGCATTAGGACCACTTCCTCCCATTCGGATATATACTCTCGAAATGGGAGAGCGAAAACCCTCGGTAGTCTCTTTAATCTCATTAAAAACTTTTAAAAAGTATTCTGAGGTAAAATGTCCGTGCTTATTTAAATAGTGATATCCTTGCCATAAAGCTTCTCGATATCTTAATACTTCCTTGGCAGTACCTTGTATAGGTTGGTTATTTATATTCTCGCTATACGCTTTGTATAGCTCGTCTTCCGTAGTAAAAATGTTTTCGATAGCACTCGAATCTTTAGCCTCTTGTAGAGTAATGGCATTAATTAACACTCCCTGATTCGGTATCGCGATGCTTCTACCATTTAGTAACGCCAAGGCTTCTTTTGCTTTACCAAGCTGCTTGTAAATATCTAAATCTTCAAAAAACTGCTCTGATATTGGCAACTCCGGAAGATCATTCCAGGGCTGAGTCCGATCAGAATTTACGGGATATGGATATTTCTCTGGCATTAATTTAGCCTTTAATTAAGGTATGCTCTCATTTGAGCCTTAAATGTAAGGCCATTTTATTAAACAAACATCAATTAATCGGTTTTTTGAGGCGTGCTTGATTTCCGGCCTTAAAACTGATGCCTAAAACAGGGTATACCTTAAAAAAAGCGTTTTTTAAGGTGGGATGAAAAGTGAGCAGCGTAAATGCCCCCTTCATTCATTAAAATGATTTTAGAGTAAATTTCGACTGTGTAGCTAATTCAACCCGTAGGGAATATCCAATAATTGGGTTCCAACACTTGTAAGAGATGTTTTCCTAATTGGATTGAAAGCGATTGTCAATTGAAATGAATTATACCATCCGCAAGCTTACTTGCTGAGCTTCTCTACATCTTCCCAAAAATTGGGGTAGGAAACCGCCGCACATTCGGCATCTCTTATCGTGCTTTCTTGTTGGCCTTTTAAGGAGAGAACCGCAGCTGCCATGGCAATACGGTGGTCGTGGAAAGTTTCAAATTCAGCTGACTGGAACGTAAATTCAGAATCGCCGTGAATAACCAGGCCGTCTTCTTTTTCTTCGAAATGAGCGCCTACGGCTTTCAGCATTTTCGCCATGGCCATAATTCGGTCGGTCTCTTTATGGCGAAGTTCTCCCGCACCGGAAATTACCGAAGTTCCTTCCGCAAACAGCATAGCAACCGCTAAAACAGGCAGCTCATCAATACAATTTGGAATTATTTCTGGGTTGATTTCAATGGGCTTCAAGTTCGAGCCTTTCACGATAATATCGCCCGCAGGCTCCGCTCCTTCCATGTGTTCATTCTCAAGAGTAAGATCAGCCCCCATTTCTTCCAAAATTCCCAACAGCGCGTTTCGGGTAGGATTTAATCCTACATTTTTAAACACAATTTCCGCATCTTTTTGAATAGCGCCGGCAGTCAGCCAGAAAGCCGCAGCAGAGAAATCCCCCGGAATGGTATAGCTTTGATTGGGGATTTCATCTGCTAAACTTGCTGAAATGATTTTTCGTCCCTGCACTACTTTCTGTTCTAAATGTAACAACCGCTCGGTGTGATCCCGACTTGGCAGTGTCTCAATTACTTGGGTCACTTCTTCCCCAAATAATCCCGCTAATAAAACACACGATTTAAGCTGGGCGCTGGGAATCGGAAGCTCAAACTTCATGGGTTTCAGAGGCTCATTCCTATTAATAAAAAGCGGTGCATAAGCACTGTTTCTTGCCAAAATGTAAGCACCCATTTTTTCCAGTGGATTGATGATGCGCGTCATGGTTCGGCCACAAAGCGACTCATCTCCCACCAGCTTTGCAGAAATACCGGAGCCTGCCAAAACTCCCGAAAGCAATCGCATAGCCGTGCCCGAATTCCCACAATCAAGATCTTTGGCAGGCTTTTTTAGTCCTGCCCGCCCGGTTCCTTTTATAATTAGTGCCCCTTCTTGTTCTTCCACTACAGCGCCTAATTGTTGTACACAACTCAGCGTGCTTTGTGGGTCTTGGGCGGACGAAAAATTACGGACTTCGGACACTCCATCATGCAAAAGTGCAAAGATGGCAGCGCGTTGTGAAATGGATTTATCTGACGGAAGTGTAAGTTCACCTTTTAGCGCAGCAGGTGTAATTTTCTTAATCATTAATTTGTTGTTTTATTCAGCAACGTTTGCGCTTTTTTTTCAGCCTCAGTTCCCGGATACGTATCAACAATGGCGTTTAGCGTGCTGATGGCTTCTCCCTTGTTTCCTAACCGAATATGGCAAACGGCGCTATTATACATGGCTTCTGAAACCCAGTTGTCAAAAGCTTCAAATAATATTTTTACCTTGGCATATTCTTCGATGGCAGCGTTATACTTTCCCTGACGTCGTAATATATCTCCCAAAAAGAATTGAGCTTCCGCGCCAATTTCTGTGGTACTTTTTTCAGCAATGGAAACGAATATTTCCTGCGCATGCTCATAATTTTCTTTAGCCAGTGCCACCTTTCCAAGCCCTACTTTGGCGGCCGAGTTTCCAGCATTTGCGGTCAGGGCTGCTTCATATTCTTCTTTGGCTTGATCTATTTTTTGCTGTGCAAGGCTGGCATTTCCCATTCCCACATAAGCCTCTTGTTGGTAGCGGGGCGCGGTTTCTTGCAGGTGTGCAAAGTTAGCATGTGATTGCTGATATTCACCCCGAGCATAATTCAGCGTGCCTAACGAAGTTAAAGCGGAAGAAGCCAGATCATTTTCAGGAAACTCATTTACAATGGTTTGATAAGCATCAATAGCTTTATCCGCCTGCCCTAACTGCCGATAAGATTCCCCAAGATTAGCATAGGCTTCCGGCATTAGTTTTTCCGAATTAGTGACGCGTAAATACTGACGAAATTCTTTAATGGCATGCTCATAATCTCCGGTTTGAAACACGTTTAACGCCTGACGATATCTCAGTTGATCGGCCGTTGAACTGGTAGGATTATCACTTAAGAAATCTTCCAATATCACCGAACTGCTATCCGATTTACCGGCCGAAAGCTGTGCATATTGAATTCCGTTGATGGCTTCGATGATATATCTGCTTTTAGGATAATTCGCCAGCACTTCTTGGTAAGCAGCTATAGCTCGGTCATACTCGCCGGCGTTATAATAGGCATCTCCGATATTATATTGGGAACGAGCCGCCCAATCGGTTTTGGGATATTTACTAATCACCGTCTGAAATTCTTCTACCGCCTGCGAGTAGTTATTTGTGTTGAGGTATATGTACGCAATATTATACTGAGCCTGCTCCCTCAACTTACTAAACGGATAAATACGCAATGTTTTTCGGAAATTAGAAACCGCTTCAAAAGTCCGGCCGGCACGGTAGTAGCTATTTGCAATCTGGAACATCGCATAGTCTCCACCGGGTTCAGCTCCTATAGCCTTTTGGTAGCTGGCAATGGCTTCCCGATAATTCCCCAAAGCATAGTGTGCGTCGCCGATGCGTAATTGCGTATCGGTGTCATAAGGAAATAGTGCTATTTCGGGTGCCTTATAGTTTTTAAGAAAATCTTCCAGCGGGCCTACGGCATTCTCGTACTGACCCATCTGAAAATAGCTCCAGCCTAAAGAGTACAGAGCTGCTCCCGCCATGTCACTTTTTGGAAAGTTTTCGGAATAAATTTTAAACCGCTTGGCCGCATTGCTAAACTGCTTCATCTTGTAATAGCTATCGGCACTCCAAAACAAGGCTTCTTCGCCAATATCGGAGGTGGCATCCTCCGCATAAACAGCCTCAAAAATAGGTTGTGCTTGTTGGTAAGCCTGATTTCGATATAAAATCCATGCTTTTTGAAATCGGGCCTGCCGCTTTAGTTCTGGGGCGATATCAGCTACTTTTTCAGCTTCTTCAAATGCCTGTATGGCTCGCGTGTATTCGGCATTGGCGAAGTACGCTTGCCCCAACATGGTATATACTTTGCCTGGCTTTTTCAGCTTCACATCACTCCTAACTAAATCCAGCAATACCTCAACCGATTCTTCATATAGGGAAGCTTCAAAAGCTGAAATTGACCATTCATAATAGGCCTGTTCTACCCAAAGTCCTGTTTTGAAACGTGAGCCGAAATCACGAAAAGAAAAAATAGATTCACGGTACTGCCCTCCTAATTTCTCATTAACGGCTTTGTAATATTGTGCTTTTCGAGCCAGCTCATCATCGCCAACCGATGCTTTACCAAACGATTCTGCCGCCCAGTGGTAAATCTCTTGTTTATTATACACCCAGCCTAAACCATAATGGGCAATCCGCTCCTCCGGCGTTCCCTTCGTCATATTGATATACCGCAAATAAGCTTTAGAGGCCTCGGTATAATTTCCCAGATAATTCTGACTTTCGGCAATCAAAAATATGGCTTTAATCTGCGAGTCTTCATCTACGTAAAGCAGGGCCTTCTGAAGTGCTTCAACCGCTTCTTTATATTTCCCCTGCTGATAGTAAGATTCCCCCAAAGCAGTGCCCACACGTCGGGTGATTTCATCATTGGGATAGCGCTCTTTCAGCACTTCAAAAGCAGTTGATGCCGATTTATACTGCTGTTGCGACAAATATAAACGCCCGCGTGCATATAGTGCTTTGGGTGCCCATCCCGACTTTGGGTATTGATTCGCCAATTCCATAAAATATACGCGTGAGGCGGAATAGTCCTTATTTTCGGCCGCCGCTTCGGCAATCCAATATTTGGTTTTCGCGGAATACTCTTCCCCCATCCATGAGTCGATCGCCTGTTGATAATAGATAATGGCGTCTTCATACTTTCCGCTTTTCACAAATCGATGTCCCAAATCCTTTAATAATACTTCGGAGAGCTCGCTTCCCGGATACGATTGCACAAACTTCTTGTAGTAAGTTTCGATATGGGCTGAATCGGCGCCGGTTTTGGATCGGGCTACATAAAAATCGGCCGATATGCGTAAATCGTGATTGGGATAGTTTTGCCTAAACTGCTGGAATTGCTCGGCGGCTTCTTCAAAAAAACCGTTTTCATACAGCTGAAGTCCGTTAGTGTATGCTTTTGTAGCTGGCGATTGGATATCCTGTGCACATATCAGGTTCACCAAAAAAAATGTGCAGAGGAAAGTGAGAAGGCTTCTTTTAGGGACGAAGTGCATGAACTCGTCGGGATAAATAAGGTTAATGGTTACTTCTTATATGTCAAGATAGCGAATAAGTTCGTCGGCGCGTTCAGAAAAATCAGTGTCCAGTGCTTCGCTATTTGCTTCAGAGCTAATGGTATAACCAAATCGTCGTAATCCGGCACTTACAACCGACGAATCTTCTAAATTCAGTTTGAATGATACTCTGTATGAGGGATTTTCGGCGTGAGGCTGCTCCACGGCTACACCCAATATTTTCGCTCCTTCCAACTCGATGATTCGCACAAGGTCGGAAAGACTGAAATCGATGGCGTCAAGATCAACAGCAATCACCGAACCCGATGTTGCAAGATTAAACACCATGCCCAGCGCATCCAAAACATCTCTTTTTTTAATGATGCCCAGGTACTTTTGTTCCTCATCCATTACCGGCAGAATGTACAGCTCATGAGCCAGCATTAATCGAGCGGCTTCAAAGAGATGCTGCATCGCGGGTACATAAACGGGCGGTTCAAGCTCAATATCGAGAAGCGGAGACTCTTCATTTACCACTTCAATCAATTTTTCGAGTGAAGCCATTCCGGTAATATTATCTTCCGCATCTATAACCGGCAGTTTGGCGGTATGCAATAAATCAATCTTCAGCAGTGCGGTAGCTACGGTATCAGATATCCTTAAAGGGGGGATGTCGTTATGTGTGATTTCGTTTATTAGCATAATTATACAACTTCGCCGTTGGCTCCAATAGTATCCAACAAATGGGATAATTGCTGAAAATCTTTTTTTGCCATGTTGAATGTGAGCGCTACATCGGTTCCTTCATACGATTCCTTTTCTACCGTTGCGTTCTCATGAATAAAAGCAACAGCTTTGTATTTTGAAACCGGAATTTGGAGGGTATGTCGGCTATACTCCAGTTCTATCATATTTTCGATACTATTCTCAAGTTCTTTAAGGCCAATTCTTTGTTCTGCTGAAACAAACACGGCTTCGGGGTGCAAACGTTTCATATCCGAAACCTGACTTGCTTCCATCTTATCCACCTTATTGAATACCAAAATGGTTCTTTTGTTGGTGGCTTCCAGCTCCTCCAATGTATCTTCTACCACTTCAATATATTCTTGCGCCATTTTTGAAGAAGCATCTACCACATGCAATAGTATATCGGCTTCTCGAACTTCATCTAAAGTAGATTTAAAGCTTTCAATTAAATTATGCGGCAGTTTCCGGATAAAACCTACCGTATCGGATAGTAAGATGGAGTGATGTTCGAGTTCATGGCGACGAACAGTGGAATCGAGCGTGGCAAATAATCGATCTTCTGCAAATACGCCGGTTTCAGTCAGAGCATTCATCAGCGTTGATTTTCCGGCATTGGTATATCCAACCAAGGAAACGCGCGTCATACCTTCGCGACCTTTCCGTTGCGTGGTGCGCTGTTTACCCAGTTTTTCCAGCTTATCCTTTAACACAGAAATGCGTTTACCGATCAGCCTTCTGTCGGTCTCAATCTGAGTTTCACCGGGACCTTTGGTTCCAATCCCCCCTTTTTGGCGGGAAAGGTGCGTCCAATATCGGGTTAGCCGAGGCAATAAATATTGAAGTTGCGCCAGCTCAACTTGCGTTTTGGCTGCCGCCGTCTTAGCACGAGCGGCAAAGATATCGAGGATTAGCGAGCTGCGATCTAATACTTTTGCATCCGTTCCTTTCTCAATATTGCGCAATTGTGTGGGAGAAAGATCATCATCAAAAATTACGGTATCAATGTTTCCTTCCCCCATAATGCGTTTCAGCTCATGCAGCTTACCTTTTCCTATATAGGTAGAAGAATCGGGGTGCGTTTTGTTTTGTAAAATCTTCTCTATGGTGATGCCTCCCGCTGTGGCCGCCAACAGTGACAATTCATCCAAATATTCTTCGGCTTGAAATCGTGTGGTTTCTGGACCATATAAACCAACCAAGGCTACTCGTTCTTGCTCTATGTCGGATGTTTTAACGTCGTCTAACAAATGGGTGTTTTATGAATTAATCTTCTTGAATTCTCTTGAGGTCAATATCCGGGATGGATGGTCCTTCGAACATATTTTCTAACTTCAAAGATACAATTTTTTTAACTGCATTTTGGCGACTCTCGGGCACAAATAGTTTTAGCTGATTATATCCTTCAGTAAGACTTTTATCCATTGCAGAATAGCTGAAGAGATATTCTACCCCACCTTTTTTA
Organism: Gracilimonas sp.; assembly: GCA_041689895.1. Taxonomy (GTDB): domain Bacteria; phylum Bacteroidota; class Rhodothermia; order Balneolales; family Balneolaceae; genus Gracilimonas. Next base: position 29,314 of record JBDNFJ010000367.1, read on the forward strand.
GGTAATTCAACGTAATCAAGAATCTGAAACCAAGGGATGGTTTGTGATGGCTCATTGATATTTTTAACAATGCCATAATCGGTAATATAATATTTGGAGGCGAGATAGCTGGAAACAAACCACATGCTTCCGATCCACAAATAGGCGAAAAAAATGGGATAGCGTGTCGTATCATCGCGTATGAAAGCTAAGGCAGAAATCGCCAAAATAAATA
>JBDNFJ010000368.1:0-18345 GCA_041689895.1 Gracilimonas sp.
GGATACAACCGAACGGAAGCCGCCTCAGGCTTTGCCGACTTCTCGGAAACCAAAGGATTTAATTATGGAATAACGGCTCGTATAAATCTCTTTAACGGATTTGATAAAAGCCGTCGCAGGCAAAATGCTCGAATCAACCAAAAAAATGAAGCGCTTAGGTTGCAGGATCTACAGCTTGTGGTAACTTCAAAAATCCGCCAAATATATTCCCAGTACGAAGATGCTTTACAGCTGATTGAATTAGAAGTAGAAAATCTTCAATACACTCGTCAATCAGTAAAAATTGCGCTGGAGCGCTTTCGTTTGGGAACCATAAATTCGGTAGAATTGAGGGAAGCTCAGCAAAGCTTATTAAGTGCTGAGAACCGATTGATTGCCGCCCAAATTGAAGCCAAAACGGCTGAAACCGAATTATTGAGGCTGAGTGGAAGATTACTTTCTAAAAGTAAATAAGTAGAGCTGGATTTATTTTGAAGGGAGATTAAAGCTTAGAATCAGTTTTGTCCCCCCCTCTAAATATTGAATATCATTGGCGTATTCCTTCATTAAAAACACTCCGCGCCCACTGTCTTTAAGTAGATTTTCATCTTCAAGCGGATCGGGGATACTTTTAGGGTCGAAGCCAGAGCCTTCGTCCTTAATCTCAAAAATCAGTTGGTTTTCATTGGTTTTAAAGACCTCAATTTTAACCTTTTTGGAGGCATCCAATTTGTTTCCATGAAGCACAGCGTTGGTAGCTGCTTCGGAAACGGCAAGCATCAAACGAGCGAAAAGCTCATCTCCGAAATTGATCTCTTTTTGAAGAGCATTGAGCAAGCCTTCCACTTTTTCGATTTCTTCGTAAGTGGATTGTAAGGTAAGTGAATGCAATAATCTCATTAATTAGCCTAAAGTAATATCTAATAAAGGGATGCTGTAGCTGAGTTGTATTTGATTGACGCCGTTCCGCTTGTTCTACTTAACCCAAAATCGGCTTAAGCATAAATGCCACGTAACTTTAGCGTTGTTGCCACCTTGTCAATCGCATACACATAAGCCGCTTGACGCAAAGTAATATTATATTTTTCACTTATCATAAACAAGTTATCGAATGATTCTCTCATCATTCTATTTAGCCGACGGTTCACTCGTTCTTCGGTCCAGAAGTAGCCGTGGCGATCTTGTACCCATTCAAAATAGGAGACGGTAACTCCACCGGCATTCGCAAGAATATCCGGAACTACCATAATTCCTTTATCTTCTAAGATTTTATCGGCATTAGCGGTTACCGGCCCGTTGGCTCCCTCAACAATAATTTTAGCATTAATGCTGCCTGCATTTTTTTTGTTGATTAGATCCTCTTTGGCGGCAGGAATAAAAACATCACACTCTAATGTCAGTAGTTCTTCGTTTGTGATAGATTCTGCACCTTCAAAACCTTCAAGCGAAAACCCATGGGTTTGAGAATATTGGATAGCATCAGGAACGTCGATTCCATCTCTATTATAGTAACCGCCGCTGATATCGCTTATGGCAATAACTTTGGCTCCTTGCTCATAAATTAATTGGGCCGACACTGAACCTACGTTGCCAAATCCCTGAACTACAGCAGAAGTGTTGCTTGGAGAAATTTGAAGCTTTCCAAGCGCTGCCATGGTACAGGTAATTACTCCACGTCCGGTGGCTTGTTTTCGGCCTTTAGATCCACCCAGAATAATCGGTTTACCGGTGACCACCGCATTTTCCGTTCTTTTTTGCTTCATACTGTAGGTGTCCATGATCCAGGCCATTACCTGCTCATTGGTATTCATATCTGGAGCCGGTATATCACGATCCGGACCGAATACATCCAGCATATTGGCGGTATAACGACGTGTGAGTCGTTCTAATTCTCCTTGAGAAAGTTCTTTGGGATTCACCCGAACGCCGCCTTTAGCTCCTCCAAAAGGAACATTAACTACTGCGCATTTCCAGGTCATCCAGGCGGCTAAGGCTTTCACTTCGTCAATTGTTACATCCTCAGAATACCGAAGCCCACCTTTTGAAGGACCCAAAATACTGTTGTGTATTACACGATATCCCTCAAAAACTTCGATACGGCCATCGTCCATAGTAACCGGTATGGAAACCATTACTACTTTTTCGGGACTTGATAAATATTTGAAAACGCCATCATCCAGAGAAAGGATATCGGCCGCAAATCGGAATCGCTCCATCATAGAAGCGAAAGGGGAATCGGGGGTGATGTGAGGGACAGGTTCTTTGTAATAGCCGCTGGAAATAGAGTCTTTTGTGGACATCGTATGTATTTGGATTGATTGGTAGCTTAATTGCTCAAAAAAGCGGTTCCAAATATATAAAGGATTATAGTAAACAAGTACTCATATATAAAAAAAGAGGTAAAATTTTGGCAGATTCAATCGCCAGCAGAGGAAGGAAATATAGCGCCTAACATTTGAGATAGAATAAAAAACCAGAGCAGTCATATTTTTCGTAGGGGCAATTCATGAATTGCCCCTACGAGAAAAGGTGTGAGTGTTATTGAACCTGGCACCTGTTATGTACCCAAATTCATGTGCGGAGCCAAGTTTTGATACCTGCTCAAATGGGCGGCTGTTTTCAATAAATAATAGCATCAATAAAAGTAGGATTTGGAAAAAAATGGGTGTAAATGATTAGCTATTGATATTTAAAAGCAAATATCTCATACTAAGGCTTGCTCATAACAGCTGGGGCAACTTTTTTTGTGTCGTAATCTACATTCTTCTGGAAAAAATTATGTCGATATCATCAACAGAAAGTATATTGGATGCGCTATGAATGCGAATGTATTAGTTCTTAATCAAGATTATCAGCCGCTGAGCATTTGCTCGGTGCAGCGCTCCATTAAATTGATTTTTTTGGAGAAAGCAGAGCTTCTGCATGATGATCCTGAAAAAGAGTTAAGAACTACGCGTAGATCTTTTCAATTTCCTTCCGTAATAAGGCTCCGTAATTATATTCGAGTTCCTTATGCCAAGATTGTGCTTTCTCGAAGAAATGTAATGCGCCGTGATGATTTTACCTGTCAATATTGTGGCAAGAGATCCTCCTTAACCATCGATCATATCATCCCAAAAAGCAGGGGTGGCAAAGACATTTGGGAAAACCTGACAACGGCGTGCGATAAGTGCAACGTCCGCAAGGGAAACCGAACGCCAAAAGAAGCTGAAATGGAGCTGAAGGGCAAACCCTATCGTCCCATCCCGATTACTTTTTTTCGAGATTCTAACGGCGGCGTGCAAGAGCCTTGGAAACCTTATTTATATATGACCTAATTGCACCCGATTTGATGTTAGCGCATACTTATTGAGACTTCGAAAATCGTTATCCACCTTATCAATTTTTGATATTTATCTTCCCTGTCAACGGTGTTTAAAAAACCTTATATTTAGGATTCACCAAGTCAAGAAGTAGTTTTAATTTCTTTCCTATGAGTAAAAAAGGTAGAGTATTAGTAGCCATGAGTGGCGGCGTTGATTCATCCGTAGCAGCGGTTATGTTGCAAGAACAAGGGTATGAGGTGATTGGCATTACCATGAAGACGTGGGATTATCATCGCAGTGGCGGAAATACGGGGAAGGAGACCGGTTGCTGTACCGTAGAGTCTATGAATGATGCTCGCCATATTGCGGTGAACCATGGCTTTAAACACTTTATAGTAGATATTAGAGAAGAGTTTGGCGACTGGGTAATCGACCGCTTTGTGGATGATTATATGGAGGGGAAAACTCCCAATCCTTGTGTGCTTTGCAATACTCATATCAAGTGGGCTGCACTGTTACGGCGTGCAGATAATCTGGGTTGTGATTTTATAGCTACCGGACATTATGCTAAAGTTCGGGAAGAAAATGGCCGATATGTGATTTCCCGTGGTCTTGATCTCAATAAGGACCAATCGTATGCACTTTGGGGCGTGGCTCAGAAACATTTTGCTCGCACTATCTTTCCTTTAGGAAATTATTCGAAACCTGAAATCCGACAAATTGCGGAAGACCACGGGTTGCTAAATGTGGCCAATAAGCCGGACTCGTACGAAATTTGTTTTGTACCGGATGATGATTATCGCCGTTTTTTGAGAGACCGTGTAGATGGGCTGAAAGAACGCGTAGCCGGTGGCAAGTTTGTAGATAAGAACGGAAACGTAGTGGGAGAGCATGAAGGATATCCGTTCTACACTATTGGTCAGCGCAGGGGACTGGATCTTGCGATGGGTAAGCCGGTGTATGTGACACATATTGATCCCGTTACTAACGTCATCACCATTGGGGAAAAAGAAGATTTGGTTAGTTCTACGTTGGTTGCCGGGGAAATGAATCTGATCAAATACGATAAAATCCCAAAGAAAGAGATGGAAGTAACCGGAGCTATTCGGTATAACGACGATGGAGCCATTGGACATCTGACTCAGCTTGATGAGGATTCCATGAAAGTGCATTTCCCAGCCGGGCGTGAAGCCATTACACCCGGCCAATCTATCGTTTGCTACGAAGGCGACGACGTACTTGCCGGAGGCTGGATTAAGAAAGTGAATGTTGGAATGGAAGATCTTATTCTTGCCTAATCGGATCTCTGCGAAACAACCGGACAAATTCATCGTTCAAGAATTGTTCATCAACCCAAATAACCGCACTATGAAATTACAACGTCTTTTTTATACTACCTTTTTATTATTGCTTACGCTGTGCTCAACGGCTGCCCGAGCCCAATTTGAGGGACACATTTCCTTGAACCTTTACAGCGAAGAGGATGGAAAAGCCGAAGTAAGCGAAATAAATATATTTGCTACTGCAAACCGCATTATGATAAAGGGAGAAGAGAACCTTGATTTTATGGATAAGATAAGCTCTGACGGAATTCTGATCCGCAATGACAAGAAGGATTTTGTAGTTATGACCGGAGAAAATCAGGCGCTACAAGTTACCAAGGCTGAGATTGAGAGTATGGTTCAAATGCTGTCAGGTTGGGGAGATAGCGCTTCGGGGGAAGAGAACCCGCCGGATACGAAATACCACTTTTCGGATCGTACCCAAAAGATTTTGGGTTTTGATGCGGCTGAGCTGATTATCACAAAGACTGACGAACCTAATAAGCAGTTGTCTGTTTGGCTAACACCGGATATTGATATTAACTGGGGCATGCTTGCTGAAAAGTGGAACAACATGCCTATAAGCTTGGACAAAGAGCTGAACGGAATGGGACAGGAGATCTTCTTTAAAGGAAAAAACTTTCCGTTATTGGTTGAATCCGTTGAAGGAAACAAACGGACTACTGTGATGGAAGTGAAGAAGGTAGATAAATCGAGCGTGGCTAAAGCAATGGTAGAAATACCAGCGAATGTGAAGCTGTTGAGCTTCAAAGACTATGTATTTAATATGATGATGGATCAGTAGAAGTCATCGGATAAATCTGAAAGGCGCTGCTCGGATATGAGTAGCGCCTTTTTTGTGCAAAGCAGATATAGGATGGAATTAAAGGCTACATGTTGCCATGCAGATACATGTTACCGGTAGGCTGAGGCATTCCACCTTTTGGCTCCATGGTAACTGCAAAAGCTCCTTTAGTTGCGGAGCTTTGAAGCTGCTCAATCTTGAAGAAGTTATCCCGGTTGGTGTCATCAATCGCAAAAACGCCGGCACTAATTGGCTTGCCATCTACGATAAACCAGAGCTGATAGTCTTTATCGCTTGGAACCGAAGGCAGGTTAGCGACTTGTAGGAGCGCCCGCCCGCCTTTTTTATCCCATACCACTTTTCCGTAACTGTTGGGGCTTCTTTCCTTCATACCACCCATTACAACAAGATCCACATCGCGGGCTTCTAAAATGGTTAGCAATTCTTCTTTACGGCCCATTTCTGTTTTCAAAGCCTGAATGGTGGTTTCTTGCTGGGCAATGGTTTCAGATTGTGATTGTAGGTTGCCGACCAGCGACTGGGAGTAGAATAGAAGTCCCAAGGAAGTACATATAAAAATGAATGAAGCGGCTAAGGCCACCCGGTACCAGCTCATGCGATGAATAGTGGCCGGATTTCCTGACTCAGATTCAGAAGTCGCGTTAGCGATGTCCATAATCTTTTGTTTAACACCTGCAGAAGGTTTTTCCGACGGCGCCAGGGTTGCTATTTCGGATGCCACTGCTTTCAATTCTTCTAAAAGCGCACGTTCATCCTCGCTTGCTTTCGCTAATAAACGCAGAAATTCCTGTTCTTCTTCCTCGCTCAGCGCATGAAGTACGTGTGCGGTAGAAAGCTCTATAAATTTGCTATTTTCATTGATCATAATTCTACACCCTTTGCTAATAGCTCTCTTAGTTTAATCATGCCATCTCGCATTCTTGTTTTTACCGTGCCAAGCGGGATGTTGTATTCTTCAGATATTTCACTTTGAGTCATCCCGTTAAAGTAAGCCACTTGAATTACTTTCTTTTGCTCTTTATACACTTTAGAGCACAAGCGATCAATGGATTTGTTTCGGGTGAGCGAAACGATCCAGGTATAAACGGTTCCTCTTTCAAGATCGAACTGTTCTGCCTTTTCCCAGATTTTTGTAAATACTTCCTGCAGGGTGTCTTCCGCCTCCTCTCTTTTTTTGAGGATGGTAAGAATCAACCCAAACAAAAGCCGATGGTAGTGATCATAAAGTTCAGTAAGCGCCGCTGCATCACGTGCTTTAATACGCGCCATGATGGTACGATCTCTTTCCTCATCTTTAGTCAGGAACTTGCCAATCGTGGATAAAATGAAAAAAAGCATAAATGTTTCTTAGGGTTATATACGCAGGTAAGCCAAAATTGGATTGACATCCTGATAAATTTTTAATCAATCTATTAACAAGTTACAGCGTCAAAGAATTCTGTCCAACGATTTGTTCTCGTTTTTCGGGTTCGGTACTGGAACACTCTTTAAGTGGCTCCGTCTCCCGCTTTACTAATTAGCTACCTTTAATTATTAGCAGTGAATTATGCCATGGCCATTGTTGTAACTATGCACTAAATGGATTTAGCATCCTAAAGCTATGTAGTTATGCTAAAAAAAATCCCCATCTGTCCAGTCTGTAGTGGCATCAACAATTGCCGGCCATATTAGGTCGTTGAGTCCACTGAAAATATTAGATCTACTTACGTTGGTTAATATTGAAAAAGTATAGCCTGATGGGGTGCGAACAATCCATGTACTGGTGCCTGTTAGGCTACCAGAATGCCACCAGTTTTTAGAATTACTGTTAATGTGGAACCCACAAGCATAGTCGGAATTCGGCGATGGTTTTGATAACATGTTTACGGATTCCTTACTTAAAATATCAGGTACGCTATTAAAGCCATCAACGTGTGTTAAAACTCTCAATAAGTCGATAGGGGAAGCAATCCATCCACCCGCACTACCAAGCCTACGAATTACCCCAGATACGTCGTAGTAAACAGGTCCATTAGTTCCATAATATTGAACCTCGTGAGGCTGTCGGTCAAAAGGCAAGTCGTCGCTAATTTGCATATTTTTTACGCCCGATGGGTTAAGAATATTTTCTTTGATAAAGTCTTCATACTTCTGGCCGCTAATTTTTTCAATAACTTCACCCAATACCATGTATCCGATATTTGAATAGATATATTTAGTACCTGGTTTATACTCTAACTTTCTGTTATATAGGGTCCAAATGATGATTTCTTTAGCGGTTAAATCATATTTCATAAAGGCTGGATCGTCTAAATCTCCCGAACTTCCCCATCCACCTAATTCATGATGTAATAAATCACGTACTCTAATATCTTGAACATATTTAAGAAAGTTAGAGGAGCCATATTCACTTTCGAATACTGCACCTGGGCCAAATACCTTCGTCTCCATAGTCAATTTATCCCCTTCTATGAGTTTCAAAATACCGGCAGCGGTAATAAACTTTGAGAGGCTGGCAATTCTAAAAAGGCTGGCTGTATCAACTTTTGAATTGGTTTTAACTTCAGCGTATCCGTACCCTTTGGCATATACCAATCTTCCATCTTTGGTTATAGCCAAAGAAACACCTGCTACATCGTATTTTCCATAAAATCAGCCACCCCATCATCAATAGCGAAAATACTTTTTATGGTAGGAGGTGTTTTTGGGTCTTTCTTTTCAATGGGGTCTGCACTTGTGGCATCATTAGAACACCCAACAAACATGAAATTAATAGCAATAAGAATACAAATGAAATAGGCGGTGGTAGTGTATAAACGGGTAAACGATTTAAGAGTAGGCATAGTTGGCGGTGTTGACGTTTATAAAAGTTGTAATTCAAAAATCAATGATATGTTTTTCCAATATTTTTAGGAAACTCTTAACAATTTTTATGAGCTGACTAAACGGTACAAATTAATAAACTTGGTGTTAGTGAGCGGTAAGCTGTTTTTTTACGGCTTCCAAACCATGAATAGGTTTTTTACAATTGAAACTCCGGCAAATATAGAGGGTTAACTCATCATTTATGGCAGGCTGAGATTCGGTATAAGGTGCAGCAGGCAGTGCATGCTTATTCTCATCTGTAATTTGGTGAAGTACGGAAAAGGGCGAAAATCGGGTGCATAATAGTGATTGAGCATCTTTTACCTGATGAGAAGTACCCACTAAACTGATTTCCTTCGCATCGGAATTTAGAAATTGAATCGCCTGCATGCCCTGACAAATACTTGATCCCGAGCGAATTAAATCCGTTGAAAATGCTTTTCCAATTTGATCCACATAGTCTTCCAATTCCGTGTTTCCGGTAAAGCGACTCAGCCTCAACATATTTAGCATAGCCGTTGAATTTGCCGAAGGAATGGCCCCGTCAAAAATATGTTTCTGCCGGCCATATACCTGATCTTCATCCGCAATGCTAAGATAGAATCCGCCTTTTTCTTCATCCCAAAAAGTGTCAATAAATTGTTGGTTTAGATGGAGGGCTTTTTCCAGAAAGTCTGGGTTTGAAGTTGTCCCATACAGCTCGATATAAGCCCATGTCAAAAAAGCAAAGTCATCGGCCATGGCACCAATAGTTGCCTCACCATCATTATAACGGTGAAGGAGATGGTCATCCTGCATTAAGTGATTTTCCAGAAAGGTGATTGCATCCACCGCCATATTTGAAAAGCGAGCTTCCGAAAAAGCAAAACCGGCCTTAGCTAAAGCAGCAATCATCAGGGCATTCCAGTCGGTAAGAATTTTGTCATCCAGCAGGGGATGTACACGCTGATTGCGTTCCTGAAATAGTTGCTCCTTAACGCCTTTGAACCAGCGATTCTCATTTTCATCCAGAGCCTTACTTAAATGGGGAATATTAGCTCCGGTTTGTTTTTGGGAAGCTTCATCCTGAAAATTCCCTTCTTTCTTGATGTTAAACAAACGCAGAAATTGTTCAGTATCATCGGCTGAAAGGAGGGAAGTGAGCTCGTCTTGATTCCACACATAAAATTTACCTTCCTCGCCTTCACTGTCGGCATCTTCGGCTGAGTAAAATCCACCGTTTTTATGCTGAAGTTTTCGCTCCACATATTTAACTATTTCATACACAGTTTCTTTGAAAAGAGGATTTTGAGTGGCTTGCCAAGCTTCCGTATAAGCCATCATAAGTAGGGCTTGGTCGTACAGCATTTTCTCGAAATGAGGAAGCAGCCAATCGCGGTCGGTAGAATAGCGATGAAAGCCAAAGCCAATATGATCCCAAATCCCGCCCAATCTCATTTTTTCCAGCGTGGTGGAAACCATGTCCAGAAACCGTTCATCTCCCGTCAATTTCCACTGACGCAGCAGAAACATGAGATTATGCGGACTGGGAAACTTTGGAGCCTCGCCAAATCCGCCTTCTTTTTCATCATAACGCTGAGCAAGCTGTTCGGCCGCGAAGCTGATGGCTTCGGTTCCCGGAAAAGCTCCACTTTCATATTCCTGAGATTTTAGAAACCCTTCTTTAATTCTGGCAGTGGCTTCGCTTATTTTTTTTGGTTCATTTTCCCACATTCCAGACACACCGGGAATAAGCTGTCGCAGCCCAATACGGTCAAAACGAGCTTCTTTGGGAATGTAGGTGCCTGCAAAAAAAGGTTCTTTATCGGGCGTCATGATAATGGTAAGTGGCCAGCCGCCCTGTCCGGTTAGCATTTGGCAAACGGTCATGTAAGTGCTGTCGATATCCGGGCGTTCTTCTCGATCTACTTTTATGTTGATGAAGGCCTCGTTCATTAACTCGGCAATGTCGGGATCTTCAAAACTCTCATGCGCCATCACATGACACCAGTGGCAAGTGGCGTAGCCGATGGAAAGGAAAATGGGTTTGTGCTCAGCTTTGGCTTTTGAGAAAGCTTCATCACCCCAAGGATACCATTCTACGGGGTTATTGGCGTGCTGTTTTAGGTAAGGGCTTTTTTCGTGTTGAAGTTTATTTGGCATCAAAATCTTTTCTAAACCGCTGACTGTAATCTACAATAAAGCGGTCGTATTTAGTTTTCATTAGGGGGGAAGTGATGAGGAAATCGGCAGAGGAGCGATTGCAGGCCATGGGAATATTATACACAATGCTAATGCGCTGAAGTGCTTTTACATCCACATCATGCGGCTGTGCCTGCAGCGGATCCCAAAAGAAAATCATGACATCAATTTCATTTTGTACGATAGCGGTGCCTATTTGGAGGTCGCCACCCAAAGGGCCGCTTTTGAAAGTGAAAACAGGCAAATCTAATTTATCAGCTACCAACGAGCCGGTTGTTCCGGTTCCAAAAAGGTTGTGTTCAGAAAGAAGATCCCGATTATATTCAGCCCAGTCCAGAAGGTCTGCTTTGCGGTGATCGTGAGCAACCAACGCAATGTTTTTTTTGGGTTTCATGGGTTGAATGGAATCTGCAATAGAAGGATGTAATTTTTTCGGCATCATGTGCTTGTATAATTTCAGAATAGAGTGAGTGTTGAGCGTTGCTCAAAGATGCGAAGTGGCACGGACTTTTAAAAACGATTTAACCAAGTACTCTCCATTATGAAGCTTCCATGGTTTGACATCGTTCATGTATGTATAAAACCTCTGCCAAGTTCGCTATTATCTATTGAGAGCTAATAATGAAAGTGCAATACGCCACGTAAATGGTACAAATTAAGATGATATTTATAGCGTTTATAAATAGGTGTTTGGTCAGGATATTCACTAACTCCCCAATCATAAAAACAGAATAATGGCTGGGCTGTATAAAAAATCTATTGTGACCATCTTCAGTCGAAAGAGAGCTTTGACTTCTTGCTCCAAAACAGAATATCTGGCTTAGTTTCTTATTAAGCTATGGTACCTAACTATTACGTTGCCAAATCCCGGCAATGGGCTTTTCTTCGGCCGGACCTGTAGCGGGCAGGTTGTAGAAGGCTTCAATGGTTCTCAGCACATTATAATGATTGATGGTGGAATCCATACGTCCGGCTTTAATGTGTTGGCCGACAAAGATAGTGGGAATTCGATTTTTGGGTGTAAAATCATCTTCATCAAAGGTAAGGATAAAGAGGCTGTTGTTATTCTTAGCCCATTGAATGTAGTCATCCAGGTTGGCTTTCAGCCAGGCATCGCCTCGTTTAATGGTTAATGAATCGGGGCCGTTATGCATATCGTTATCCTCATTGGGAATCACAAAAGACACCGTTGGAAGCTTGCTGAAATCGGATGGAAACTGCTTTAGAGTTTTGTTGGTTTCTGCCGATAATCCGGTGGGCGAGTCTCCCTGCCAGTTCACCCAAGGAGCATGTTTTCTTGCATATAAGGAACTGCCGTGGTACACACTTTTGCCTATTCCACACCCCATATAGCCCTCTTCCGGCATCGTTTCAGAATAACCTGCAAACGTAAAGCCGTTATCTATTAGCGTGTACCCAAGGTTCGGCGTGGTATAAGGCGTTTCGTCATCCAGGCAGCGGTCATTCGTCACTCCTTGAACAGAACCCGAAAACAGCGCTATGTAATTAGGCTGGCTGGGATGGGTGACACCATGAGAGTTGGTAAATAGCAGCCCGTCTTCAATAAGTTTGTTCATGTAGGGTGCATCCGGACTCCCAACTATCTGATCATACCCGTGATTTTCTTCAATCACTATCACGATATGATCGGGACCTTTGGGTTGATTAGATGAGGAGCATGCACTTAAAAGGATGGGGACTACAAGAAGGGATAATTTTAATACGTTCATTAAGACTAAAAATGATTTTAAGATTTAGCAGTAGTTAATATTGCTTTTTCAAAATAGCAACCCTTAATCGGTCCACTGGCTTCCCGCCAGCCGAACGATTGTTAGAGCTGGGAGTATATTATCTATCCATCAGTTGCACCCAGCAGCTGGATGCGAGGTAGTTTAGTGTTTCCCAAAAAATTATTACTCCTTTCTGGTTGAACCTTGATTTACATCCGAATACTTTTCATGTAAACCCTATCATCAAGCAAATTATGGTTCAAAGGGTTCAAAATGGAAGCATTAAATAACCAGTCGCAAGGAAGGTCTTTCCAAGCGAATTTGTTTCACCTTGAATTCTTCGTCATCGAAACCTTTAAGCTCTTTTAGGCTCTCTTTTACAAAAAAGGTATCCGAATTTTTTTCGAGATACAGTTGCACATCCGGGTGATTAAACACCGCCTCAGATACCATAATCTCTTTCTCGGAAGCCACATCTACCAGGCGTGAAGCAATATTTACTGTGGTTCCAAAGTAGTCGATACGCCCATTTAGATTTACCGCCGTACAGTCTCCAAAATGCACGCCGGCTTTTATCTTAAACGCATCTCCCATACTGGAAGAAGTGGTGAAAATTTGCTGAATACGATGTACGGCTTTGAGGGCTGAAACCGGCTCCCAGAAAACGGCCATCACAGAATCTCCAATGGTTTTTACAATACCGCCGCGCTCTTCCGCTACAATTTGTTGAATGATCTTAAAATGTCCCATCACCCGACCAATAGCCGACTCATCACCTTCTTGAACATAAAGCTCCGTAGAATTCATGAGATCGGTAAACAACATGGTTACTCCCGATGCTTTTACTTTGCTGGTTTCTTTAAGGGTTTCTTTTGAAAAGAAGGTGGTGAAGTCAACCGATGAACTAATTTCACTGGCGTAAATAGCTTCCGATTTCCAGTTCGACTTATCTAAAAAGCAGACCATTTCTTTGGAAGACCGATTACTGATAATCAGGTTTGGCTTGCGAGAAATGGTAATTTCCTGTCCGTCCAGATCTTCATCCGTAATAAAAAGATTGACGTTATCGGCACCGTCTTCGCGAACATGAAATACCAAGTGGCCTTCGTGATTATGCGTGCGAAACAGATAAGTACCTTCGTCTAATTTTATTTGAGGATAGTGCTCTTCGCCGATGCCTAAGCTTTGCTGCATCACACGGTGTGGCTTAGAGCCGGGGCCACCCAGGCAGTATTTTTTGTCCGAAATCTTTCGAATTAGCGGATGTGGGCGAAAAACCAGGTGCATATTCCGGTTGAAGTCCATAGTGTAATCATTTTCGCAATCCTCACAATACAAATGAACTCGAGTATTGCGCATTTTACGGAAATTATGTTTGGGGGATTTGCAATGTGGGCAGCATACATCCCAACTGAAATCAAGTAGGTCTAATTTTGCCGCATGTAGAAATACATTAAGCACCGAATACTTTTTCTCTCCCCAATATTCTGCCAGCGAGTAAGGGTGAATGCGCGCAAGTTCCTCATCTTCAGCCAAACGAATAAGATCTATTAACCGGTTAGCAATTCTCTTTCGCTTACTCACTTTAATAAGTTTTTTTTCCAACTCTTTTAGCTTAGCGTCGGCTCCACGCACCAATTTTTTGGATGTAGATTGTTCATAAGGGCGTAATCCTTTGCTCAGGCTTTCATCAATATGGGCTAAATAGTTTGCCAATCTCATTTTTAAAATATACTCCACATACCAGCGTATGGGATATGAGAGAAGCTTCCTCACCGGACGTAACGAAATCTGAATAGATACTCGGGTGCCCTCATCCGTGGGAATCATTTCAGTGTTGATGCTCAAGCTTTTAAGCATACCCAATTTATAATGTCTTTTTAATCCAAATCGATAGGGCATTTCCCATTCAAAAGGCTCTTCGCTCCAAGCTACGTGCGACTTAAGTAGATTATGGCTTAGCTCAAGATGGCCTTTTTGGGCATTTCGGGAAAGTGAAGTTTGTTGAACCGGTGTAGCTCCCAGCTTACGGAAAAGCAGGTTTGTATCTGAGATATAGGGCCACACATCGGCTATATAAGCCGACAAGTTGAATTGCCAGTGATGTTGAATTTGTTGCTGTCCTTCTTTCATTCTAACTAATCAAGTAACACTTTGGTGTAATGTTCTAAAAGGTTCGAAAATTTATAAATGAACCCGTATCTTTGCCTTTCACCTAATAGAGTTACTGACACCATAAATGTTACAAAATTTTAATAAACTATTATAATGGCAAAAGAAAGAACACTGACTATCCTCAAACCCGATTGCGTACGAAAAGGACTTATCGGCGAAGTAACCCAGCGCATTCAGGAAGCGGGGTTTACTATTGTTGCAATGAAAATGACACGATTAACCAACGACACGGCCGGCGGATTTTATGACGTTCATAAAGAGCGCCCATTTTATGCGGAGCTTTGCGAATTCATGAGCAGTGGAGCCTGCGTGCCCATGATTCTTGAGAAAGATAATGCAATTGCTGATTTCAGAAACTTTATTGGCGCCACAAACCCGGCTGAAGCTGATAAGGGAACTATTCGCGCTGATTTTGCAGATAGCTTGGGCGAGAATATTATTCACGGCTCCGATTCTGTAGAGAATGGGAAAATTGAAGCGTCTTACTTTTTTACTGAATCTGATGTAGTGGCAAATCAGGCTTAAATAATTGCCGCACATCTATTACCTTCAGTCCTGCATGTAACTACGTGCAGGACTTTTTTCATTCCTAACATTTTTCCAAGCCATGAAATACTTCCAAGTGTTCCTTTTATGTTTGAGCGTATTGATAAGCTGCAAGCCGGATAAACCTCAACCCAAGAACATCGTTAAAACCGGGGCACAGGTTTTATTAGATAACCATTTAGAAGAATTGGAAGGCCAAAGAGTTGGCTTAATCATGAATCCAACTTCTCGGGTTAATGGCGTGCACATGGTGGATACGTTGCTTAATATTGGCGTTGAAGTAACGGCTTTATATGCTCCTGAACATGGTTTTAGAGGCGAGGCTGGAGCAGGGGAGGTCATTGAAAATGGAATAGATCAGGAAACGGGACTTCCGGTTTTTTCACTGTATGGATCAACCCGAAAGCCAACGCCTGAAATGCTCGAAGAAGTAGATGTTTTGTTGCTCGATCTACCAGATGTAGGCCTTCGTTTTTATACGTACAATTCTACCATGGGATTAGTACTTGAAGCCGCGGCCGAAAATGAAAAAGAAATTTGGATACTGGATCGCCCGGATCCGTTAGGCGGAGACTTTGTGTCGGGCTGGACGTTAGAAGAGCGATATAAATCTTTTGTAGGCTCATATCCGGTGCCCAGTGCGTATGGCCTAACCATGGGCGAGTTAGCGAAAATGGCGATCGGAGAAGGCTGGTTGAAATTGGACAAAAACCCCGCCCTTAAAGTGATCAAAGCAGAAGGGTGGAAACGCTCCATGAAATGGCCTGATACCGGTTTAGAATGGATTCCACCCTCCCCAAATCTTCCCACATTTGAACACCTGTTTGCGTATGCAGGAACCGTGATTTTTGAAGGAACGAATATATCAGAAGGAAGAGGAACCTCCGATCCCTTTCTAATAATTGGATCACCAACCGTGCAATTCATGGCGACCGAACTTCTGGAGATAGAAAAAGAATTTTCCGTACAACTGGATTCTGTCTCTTTCATACCGCGCTCGATTCCCGGAAAATCAATTTCTCCTAAATACGAAGGGGAGCGTTGCTATGGTATAAAAATCTCGTTTAATGGAGATTATGAACACACCGATCCCGTTAAGCTCGGCATAAAGCTGCTCGGATTTATGCAAACGCATACGTCCAACTTTGAGATCAAATCGTTTGCCAATAAATTATCGGGCATCAATTTGAAGAAAGCTATTGAGATGAATGAAGCTTTACCTCAGTGGCAACAGGAAGTGGAACATTTCCGGGAAAAACGAAAGCCTTACTTGCTGTATTAAGGCTGCTTTCTGCGCATCCATTCGTAGGAAACTAACGCCGCGCTGACCGATGCATTCAGAGATTCAACTTTGTGTTCCATCGGAATATTAACCAGCGAATCGCACCGTTTCAAATTGGAGGGGTGAATGCCTTCCCCTTCACTCCCAATCATAAAAGCGATGGGCTTATCTAAGTCGGATTCCCATATCGTTTGTTTTGCACTTCCATCAAGCCCAACAATGGAAAATCCGGTAGCTTTTAAATCTTTGATGCCTTGATTTAGGTTGTGAATTCGAATGATGGGAATTCGTCCAGCCGTTCCAGCCGATGTTTTAAATACGGTAGCATTTACCGGAGCCTGATTTTGCATGGGAATGATGACGGCCTCTATACCTGCTGCTGCGGCCGAGCGCAAGATGGCTCCAAAATTGTGTGGGTCTTCAATTCCGTGAAGCAATAATACAGCGGGGTTTTTCGAGGGTACAAGCGTCTCAACCCAATCAAAAAAGGGAGTATATTTGGCGGCACTTATCTGTGCTACAAAACCTTGGTCGTTAACTTTGCCTACTAAATTGTAAATTTTTGTTCCCGGAACCTTCACCAAGGAGACCTCGTTACCAAAGGCAAGATCCTTGATATCCTGATAGGAAGCCGGTTTTAAACTATTTTTAACGAATACTTTGTCAATTTCGTCCGGTCTATTTTGCAATGCTTCTGCTACCGGATTTTTACCGTAAATAAAAAAGTTGTCTGATTTCGACATAAGAAATTTTGAAGTTGATGTAGTTTTATTATAATATCCTAACAGGCAAAAAAGGTTAGTTAAAATATAAAGGACATGTTTGAAGAAGAGAAAGAGAAAAAGCCTTTGGTTGGCAATAACCTAAGGCAATTTGATATAAACAGCCATAGTGATACGCGACTCTCTGAATTCTGGGGGAAATTGCATTCTATAAATGGATTGCATTTTATATCCGCTTTGAGTCAGATTTTTTTAGGTATTGCTGTGGTAGCGCTTTCATTAATAAATAGAATTCAACCCTTGTGGCTGGCTACTGTAATGACCGTGCTTGGCAGTATTTCAACTATGATTGGGCTGTACTTTGTGTATAGCACCGTAACCCGAAACGGCGTATTTGATTCACTTTTGCATAAAGCCATAAAAAGGGTTATCAGCTCTCAGAATTAGTAAAATGCGTTACTTTACAGGTTGGGTCCAAGCTATAATTACAGCATAAAATTGAAGTTTTATTCTATATTTATTGCATTATTATTGGTAGGTGCTAATCACCTAATGGCTCAGCCGAGAATGATGCAAATACCCATCCAGCTATATACTGATAATAACAACGGATTTGTTGTGATAGGGCATCGGGGCGCCAGCGCTTATCATCCCGAAAATACGATGTCGGCTTTTAGAGCGGCCTATCAAATGGGAGCCGATATGATTGAATTGGATATCACCTTGAGTAAAGATGGTGTCCCGGTTGTGATTCATGACGACACGCTCGATCGAACTACGAATGGCAAAGGGAAAGTATCTCATTATTTGCTCGCGGAATTGCAGAAACTGGATGCGGGCTCTTGGTTTGATGAAAAACATCAGGGAGAACACCTTCCAACTTTGGAAGAAGTACTTCAGTTTGCCGAAGGGAAAATTGCTATCAATATTGAGATTAAACCTGAGGCCGTCACCGATAAATTAGAAGATGGAATTGAAGAAAAGGCACTGAATCTGGTAAAGAAATACGGCATGGAAAAACATATTATTTTTTCCAGCTTTAGCTATCAGGCGCTGAGCCATTTTAGAAGTTTAGATGTGGACATCTCAACGGCACTCTTGTACGATAAAAGGCAATCGGCTAAGCGCACACCTTCTGAATTGGTGAAGGATTATGACGTACAGGCTTTTAATTGCAGTTTCAGGGAGTATTCGAAAAAATGGGCTCATGAGACTGCAGAGCATGAAATCCCCGTTTTTATTTATACCGTAAATAAAGAACGCCGAATGGAAAAAATGATTCGGAGAGGAGCAACCGGCATCTTTACAAACCGTCCGGATGTTTTAAAGCAAGTTGTGGATAATATGTGGAAAACAAAGTAGCTTTTCTCGGGTATCCGCATTGAATAGGGCAGGGGAACCTCCTATATTTTACATCCATCAACTATATGTAC
>JBDNFJ010000369.1:0-2207 GCA_041689895.1 Gracilimonas sp.
CTGATTCACATATATGCAGAAGCCCCCGATTACAATTGGGTGGGCGATTCTGACGAAGGAGTATCTTGCGTTGATGATGTAGCAAGAGCGGCAGTGGTCTATTTGCGACATTATGAGCTCACGGGGAATGAAGAATCTGCTGAGAAAGCCAAGCAGTTATTGCGCTTTGTTTTATATATGCAAAATGAGAACGGGCTCTTCAATAATTTTATTTTTTCCAATCTGCTCGACAAAAACACCACACACCAAAATAGCGTGGCTGATAAAATGAATTGGTGGGCTGCACGAGCCGTTTGGGCATTAGGAACAGGAGCCAGAGTTCTTGCTGAAAAAGACACGGCTTTTTCACAAATGTGTCTTACGGCCGTTGATAAAACGCTACCTCATATTCAGGAGATGGTTTCGCCTTATCCCGCTACGAGAATGGTTCATAATTATCGGATGCCCACGTGGCTAATTAGTAGTTCCGGCTCCGATGCTTCAAGCGAATTATTACTTGGGTTGGCATCGGTACAAAAAATGACTCCAAACCCTGATTATCAGAATGTTATTGATAAACTCGCAAAAGGCATTTCAATGATGCAGTACGGCAGTATTAACGAAGCACCGTATGGTGCGCACATTTCTTGGGAAGGAGGCTGGCACGGCTGGGGGAATTCTCAAACCATGGCACTTATAGATGCCGGTAAACCCGAAAGCGCTATCGAGGAGGGAAATAATTTCTATCCATGGTTACTGGTAAATGGATGGATCCATTCATTTAAGCTTTCTAATCCGCAGCAACCCCGATACTTTGAACAAATTGCTTATGCCACACGTGGAGTAACCGTTGGACTTGTTCGATTATATGAGGAAACACAGAATGAAGATTATGCTATTATGGCCGGGCTTGCAGCAAGTTGGTTTACCGGCAACAATGTGGTGGGCCAGAAAATGTACAATTCGCAGTATGGTTATGGATATGATGGCATTAATGATGCAACCACGATCAACAAAAATTCCGGGGCGGAATCTACCATTGAAGCAGATATGACCATCCTCGAAATTGAACAGCATCCATTAGCTAAAAAATGGATGAATTCAACGTCACAAAATCCGGTTGATGTTCAAATTGAAGGAAAAGATTATAGGTATAAAGTTTTTGAGGTTGAGCAGGGTAAAGAAATTGAACAGAGCATTTTAGTTCTGAACCTGTCCGATTCATCTTATGAACTGCTGAATGAAACTGAATTCAACGAATTATTGAATAACTAACAACACATTATTAAAGAAAGACGAATGAAATTTATCAAAACACAAACTCCGGTTTTATCTCCAAGAGAGGATATAGAATGGGCAAGTGGCGCTGTATTCAATCCTGGGGCTTGGTATGAAGATGGGAAAGTACATTTGTTGTTTCGAAGTATTCCAAACGGATATGAAACGCAGAAAATTGAAGACCCGGAGTCTGGGGAACCGGATACCGGTTTTGACAATAGCTATATCTCCTACATTGGTTACGCTACCAGCACCGATGGAGTAACATTTGATTGGCAAAAGACCCCCTTTATTTCACCAAAAGAAGACTTCAATAAATTTGGAGCTGAAGATCCCCGAATTTCGAAAATAGATGATGAATACTTGATTACCTATACGGCGCTAAGTCGCCCCGCGTTTGATAAGTTGGATGGAGTCAGAATTGGATTGGCTTCCACCAAAGACTTTCAGTCCATTCATAGACACGGCATTGTGGGGCCGCCGAATCATCGCGATAAAGATGCGGTGATTTTCCCTCGGAGAATAAATGGTAAGATTATGATGCTTCATCGTATTGTGCCGGATATTCAGCTCATTGCTTTTAATAATTTAGACCAACTTCATAACCCGCCGGCTCACCTTTGGGAAAATCACCTGGAGAATCTCAAAGATCATGTGGTAATGAGTTCGGTATTTGACTGGGAACAAAAGAAAGTAGGCGCAGGGCCAACTCCAATTGAGACCGAGGAGGGCTGGTTGCTCATCTATCACGGAGTAGATGAAAATCACGTGTATCGAATGGGTATTGCCCTGTTAGATTTGGAGAATCCACAGAAAATTATAGCAAGAACACCTACTCCTGTGTTAGAACCTGATTTAGATTTTGAACTGCACGGCGATGTTCCAAACGTAGTATTTCCAGAAGGAGCCGTTATTATTGATGGCGTGCTGCATGTGTATTATGGGGCAGC
>JBDNFJ010000370.1:0-6296 GCA_041689895.1 Gracilimonas sp.
ACTAACTGGTCCTGAAATTTGGTTTCGAGCTGATAATTTTCCCAAAATACGATAGTGTTTCCTGCCGCCTCCGATTTCAAAAATACAGAAGGCCCCGAATAATCGTAGGTTTCCAGCACTGGTTTTTTAGCTTCCATATCGCCCACCGTAAGCACCGAATTGGTACCTCCCATTCCATTTGAAACCGTATGTGGATTGGCAGGATCTTGCGTTTCTTTACCATCAAGCATCAAGATATACTGATATACGCCTTTATTTACGCGCATAGTTATCATCCACCGACCGTTTTCTTTTTTGAAAGGAGCCGCATCCGGATTCCAGTTATTCATTTCTCCTTTCAACTGCACGGAAGTATAGGATTTACCATCCGGATCGAATGTAAGCGTGACTTCTACTTTATCTGATCGCTTCAACAAAATCTCATAAGAAAAGCCTTTCACCCAAAAGTGAAGCACATCCAAAGCATTCGCCAAACGACCGGAAAGTTCTACTTTAGCTTTGTCTTTACTGAGCTGAACGTTTAGGCTGGCGGGAGCTACAACGGAATCAATGAGTGAGGGAGCATTGAAATAATCAGCTGTTATAACGGTGGTCGTGTCATATTCCAGATTTATGGGAGTAGCAAGACCAATAATCTCTGAGTGCTCGGGAGCTTCAATAGATGGAGTACACGATGAGACCGCAAAAAGAAGCAGTACCTTTGATAGCAAATGGAAAATCTTGTTCTGTTTCACAGCCTAACTATTGAGTTATTTAATGAGGGTCATTTTCTTTGTCAATACCACATCGGCTGCCTGCAAGCGATAGATATACATTCCGCTACTCAAATTATGAGCATCAAATTGCACCGTATAACTTCCCGGAGTTTTCTTGCTATGTATCAAATCGGCTACTTTTCGGCCTAACACATCAAATACTTCCAGTTTCACCATTCCACTTTTTGCAATATCATAACGCAGGGTTGTGGTTGGGTTGAAGGGATTGGGATAGTTCTGTTTCAAATCAAAAGATTCCGGCAAGCCTGTATTTTCCCTGCCTTCTATGGAAGTAAGAATTCCAGATTCGGGCGTATCGAACTTTTTGGTGGTAAGCACTTTGAATTCGCCCGGTGCCAGAATAATACTGCGATCCGGATTGGTGATTTTTGCTGAAGTTCCTTCAAAATAATTATACCAAGTTCCTGAGGAAGGATATATAAAATCAAGCGTATCGGTGGTCACTCCAAAATTTCCGGCAATCAATACATCAGTATCCGCATGTTCTAAAATCACTGTTTTTAAAGATCCATTTAGATGATAAGAAGCAGATTCCGGCTCGGTGAAAGCGGGACTACTTTTCCTCAATCGAATCAAAGCGCTCCAAGTTTTGAACAGTTTGAGGCGCTCCGGTGAGGTATAATAATCCCAACGAATAGGCTTTTCTCCGGTTCTACTGGGATCGCTCTTTAAACAATCCCCGTTTCCTCCATCCTTGAGGCATTCATTGGGGCCGCCACCATAACCCAGCTCACCAAATTCCCACATCATTTTGGGACCTGGCAGTGTGAAAAAGAAAGCACCGGCTAGTTTTTGGCGCCCAAGCGCTGTTCCTAAATCCGTGATGTCATAACTGCCGGTCGAATTCCCATATTTGCGATTTTTAAACATCAACCACTGCTCGTCATGACTTTCCATATAACCCACTACGTTTCGCCGCTTAAAGCTGCTGCGCGATTCGGACAGTACCCCGTACAAATTTGACTTTCCATTTATAGTATAACCCATCGTAGCTTCATTATAAGCGCCGTTCATATTGCCCCACAACAGTACGCCTTTGCCTTCATTTATTCTGTAATTGGCCCATTGTGCTTCTTCTCGCTCACTTCCGAGATGCTCAAAAATCACATAGAAATCAGGATCAGCATCCCACTGCCAATCGGCATATTTTTTGAGTATATCCACTCGATCCTGCTGGTAGCCACCCGTACAAGCACCATCGTTTGCGGTACAATTTTGGGTAAATCCCTTGGTAAGATCCCAACGAAATCCATCAATTTTATACTCGTTGATCCAGTGCTCAATCATCCGCTTGGTGTAGTACTGCGTGCCCGAATAGGAATGGTCAAAGTCATTAAATACATTATAGGCGTGGCGGGGTTTCGAATTGAAATAGTAAGCATCGTTATTTCCATATAGCTGATAGAAGGAATTGGAGCCCGTGGCGTGATTCATCACCACATCCATGATAACAGCAATACCGCGTTTATGAGCTTCATCAATGAAGGTTTTGAACGCGTCCGAAGTGCCATAAAATTTATCCAGCGCAAGATGAAAACTTGGATTATATCCCCAGCTCAAATTTCCATCAAACTCGCTAACTGGCATCAGTTCGATAGCATTCACCCCAAGATGTTCCAGGTAATTAAGGGAATCCGTCAGGGTTTGATAATTGCTTGTTTCAAGGAAATCGCGCAGCAGCAACTCATAAATAACCAGGTTTTCTTTATCTGGACGCTCATAATCCGTTGCCTGCCAGTTAAAAGCCTGTTTATTGGGCTGAAGGAGGCTCACATAACCACTGGTTTTTCCGTCAGGATATTCTTTCAGATTTGGAAAAGTTTCTTCTGAAATATACTGATCATTATTGGGATCCAGCACTAACTCTGAATAGGGATCGGCAATCCGAAGTTCTCCATCCACCAAATACTGAAAGGCATATTCCTGACCAGTCGGAACATTGAATTCAATCCAGTGCCAGACACTATCCGCATTCAGTGAATCTTTTTTCATCAGATATTCATCGGTAGGTCGCCAGTCATTGAAATCCCCAATTACAAATACAAAATCTTTACCAGGGGCAAAAAGGGATAATTTAACCGGACCAAATTCATAATCAGAATAGGTTATACCATCCCTGATTCCCTGTGGCCTTTCTTCTAATACAGGGTCTATATCCGGTAAATATGAAAAAGTGACTGAATCTTTTGCGATTGCCCCACTTTGAGTAACAGCCTCTATTTTTAGAGTATTTTCACCAACCAAAATATCCAGTCCGTTTATTTCTGATATGAAAAAAAGCTGGCGCTCTGTGTCATAATAATTTTCAAAAGTGCCGGCTGTATCTCCGTTTATAAAAAAGTGAGATGCCAGTACATCTATGGAATCGGATTCTTTAGCAGCAACCGTTGCCCATATTTCCGAAGATTCATCAACGATATCGCTTGTTGATGGTTGTAGTTGAAAAATGAGTGGATGAGTTACTTCAATAAATGAGTCGCTATTCTGACCAATGGCGATATCGTTAAGTGGGTCTGTAAACCATTCATAGTCATTACCACTTTCATTATAATGTTCATGAAACTTATAAACATATCCAGAAACTCCATTGTTAGAAGCGCTGCCGCCACCTGCCACAAGTGATATTGTTTTATACCAAAAGCCATTCACAGAGTCGTATTGCATCAATGAAACTGCTGAAGTACTGATTCTTCCATTATCATTTGGCCCCCACCCATTAAATTCGCCCGGCACAAAAGCCCTCAAAACATTGTCATTGGCATAGTATCTAAAGGTCACATCTACTGTTTCCTGAGCAATTATATCAGAAAAAAATAGTCCGAAAATTACAAAAAGGAATGTTTTTAAATACTTCATAAAGACCAATAAGTTATTTTTTAAGCATCTACCTTCTTACCAATCAATTCGGTAGAGGAACGGACAATTAGCTCAGGCGTATAAATAGTTTGTGAAACGGCTTTATCGGGATTATTCATCCGGTCGATGAGGTTTTGAGTAGCAAAAAAACCCATTTCCCGCATAGGCTGGCGAATGGTGGAAAGCCCCATATACTCGGCCAATTCTATGTCATCGTAACCAATTATGGGGATGTGTTTTCCAGTGTCTTGCATGGCTTTCAGGGCGCCTACGGCCTGAATATCGGAGGCACAGAAACAAGCTTCCGGGGCAGATTCCGTGGTCAATATTTTAATCATGGCTTCGTATCCGGCTCTTTCGGTAAATCCATCACGGTTCATGGTATCGCCTTTCACAATCAGACCTTCATCAAAAGGGATGTCAAATTCCTGAAGCGCTCGTTTGTATCCTTTGATGCGGTCTTGGATGGGCTTAGATGTTTCCAAAGCAGACAACATAGCTACTTTCGTATATCCTTGCTCGAAAAAACTTTTAGCCGCTCGATAAGCTCCCTGTGCGTTGTCCACACTCACCGAGTCGAAGCCTTCATAATGTTCGTCCACTAAGGTGATGGGCACATTATATTTTTGGAGCTTTTGCCAGCTTTCGTCGTTTAAATGTACCGACACAAACAGGTAGCCTTCTGCCCATCTACGTTTGAGTACATGTTGTACCTGTTCTTCTATATCCTTTTTGGGAGAGATGTTGAAGATACTAAGTTCGTAATTAATTTCGCTCAGCTTGTCTTGAATACCCCCTAAAACTTCCATAAAAAAGTAGTTGGATATTACCGGCACAACAATCATCACCGTGTTGCTACGTCGGCTGGCTAAGCCTTGGGCAAAAGCCTGAGGATGATATCCCAACTTGTCTGCAATAGTCAACACTTTGAGTTTCGATTTCTCCGAAACATTGGCGCTGTTATTGAAAACACGAGATACGGTAGCTATGCTAACGCCGGCTTCTTTGGCAATATCGTATATGGTTGCTGGCAAATCTTGGGTGTTTATTTAAATACGCAGGCACCGATCAAAGTGCCTGCGAGTGTTTATTAAAGTGTAATCAAATCTACTTGATTAATGTCATACTTCTTTGTTGGACAAAGCTTCCTGCTTCCATTCGGTAGAAATAAATACCGGATGACAAGTTGGAAGCATTAAAGTTAACAAGGTGTGAGCCTGAGCCCATCTTACGATTGTTAAGCAGTGTAGCCACTTTCTGACCCAGAACATTATAAACGCTAAGCGTTACATTAGCGGCCTTACCAAGTTGGAAAGAAATATTCGTGGTCGGGTTAAATGGGTTAGGATAGTTTTGAGAAAGTTTGAACTCATTTACGTTTGTGAGCGCTTCTTCGTTAGAAGTTCCCAAACCATAATTTGGAGGAGTTTCGAAAGAAACAGGATCGCCGGGTACTACCCAATTCACAACGCTAAGAGTTGCAGTACTTGGCCATGAAATTGACTTATCTTCGGCAACATTAGGTTGAATGTATTGGTAATATCGACGACCGGGTTCCGCACTTGCTCCCATGCCGTTCACGGTAAGACCGGCATCTGCTGAAGTAAACGGAGTACCATATGCAATTCTATAACCAATATGGTTCAGTGTTGGCGTTTTCAGAGTCAGAGTGAGTTTATATACATGGTCTCCGTCTTCATCTTTAAACGTTAGTCGTGACACCTGATCTTTTGTATTGCCATAGAAATTATCTCCCGCATCTCCGGGTACAATAATACCCTGTGATAAAGCAAAGAAAGGAGTATCAATAAACAGGAATACAGAGTCGGTTCCGGGAACAAATGGATCATCTGTAAAAGAGATTGCTTCTGTCATATCAATCTGGAACGTAACATCAACAGTGTTTCCACCGCCCTCAATGTTACTGTCTGTAATTATTCCCTGCGGAGGTACACCGTTATAGTATTCCGTTTCCAATACTTGGGATTCTTCTTCAGTAATAGTGTACATGCGATTAGCACCCGCCGTTACACCTGGTTCTTCCCAACCTGCACCTTGAGCTATTCCAGCAAGGTAATTGGAGTTGGAATCATCAAACCTTGAAGGATCCCATTTCACGTAATACTTATATTCAACGGTTGTACCTACGGTTGTGGATATTGGGAAATCTACTTCTTCAAAGGTATTCGTGAAACCATTGAAGTCCATAGGTTGTTCTCCAAATCCGTTGAAGGAACCTCTTAGCATCACTGAGTCCAAACTTGAGTTGAAGTAACCCAGGCCTTCCAGAATTCCAACATCAACATTAAAAGTTAACTTGGCATTTATAATTTGACCTTGGGTTGGAGCAGTTTCTTGGAAGAATGACCAGTGTATAGTAGAATCTTGTGAAGGCACATTGGTAAATCGGTTACCACCCGTGTTACCATCTACATTATCCCATATCATTCCATCAGTTTTCTCTAACACATACTTGTAAGAAACCTCACCGATAGTATCTGCAGCAGCCTGATCAACTTTGATGCCGGCTGAATAGAATGCGTTGTCGCCTGGTGCTTCTTTTGTTTCAGGCTCCAAAAATATAGCAGAAGAACTCCAGTCACCTGGATTTTGGAATACCTCTGGTACCCCACGAATACCGACCTTATCAGTAGCCGGATTGAA
>JBDNFJ010000371.1:0-2509 GCA_041689895.1 Gracilimonas sp.
ACACACATTTGGCTTAAAAAAGTAAAAGAAGGTTTTGCAAAACCAAGCCGATTACTTTTCAGATTTCAGTTGCACTCTAAACTTTTGAACTTTGTTGGTTACCTGCTGGTCGTCTTCCATGCCGCCAATCAGATAATACTCGTTCCCGGCTTTTGCAATGCTTCGGAGATCCATAGTAGCCGTGGGCATCTCACCTAACTCAACCCACTCGTTGGTATCCAGTCGGTAGGCGAAGGCGCCTCCTTCAGCAAAAGCAGGCTTCATATTATAGCCAATACCGTTGAAGTTGTAGGGATTGGTAGAACCACCCACAAATACGACCATCTCAACGGGCGAACTTACGCCAATGGAACCCATTCGGTAGCGTGCTTTGCCGGGATGTTGCTTTAATCGAGTCCATTTAATAATCGCAGGATCTTGCGCATCAATCTCTCCTTTAATACTACCCGGAGACATCAGAAAAATCTTTTCTCCTTCATCTACTATCGATTGCACGCCATCGGAAAGAATCATCGTGTCACCTACAATTCCGCCGGCATGCCCAAATACAGGAGGCCCGGGATATGGAGTAGCGTTCTTCCAAGAATTGGTTTGGGTATCATACACCTGAACATTAGATACGTTATTGGTGGTGTTCCAACCACTCACAATGTAGATGTAGCGGTCTTTGTACACCAACGAAACGGCATCTTCAACAGGCAGTAACATATTGGCAACTTCTTCATATCCGTTAGACACAGGATTGTATTTGAACACCTGTTCGGTTGATACTTCTGTGCCATCTTCGGCAACGGTATATCCCCCAAAAATATAAATATGTCCGTTTACATATTCTGCGGTACTTGCAAGGCGGCCTGTGCCGTCGGGTACTCCCGGAATTTCTTCCCAAATTCCCGTTTTAACATTAAATCGGGCAGCAAAGTCGCTTACATCATGATAGGTTTTGCCTTTTTTTAACCCTAAAAATGTGTAAAGGAAATGATCTCCATCAACGGTAGCTGACACTACCGCATTATTGGAAATAGCTACAGGTAGGGATTGTGTTTCTGACCAATCGAGTTTTACCTGTTTGGTAGATTGTTGGCACGATGCCAGCAAAATTAAAAATGGAAATAGTAATAATATTCGTTTCATTATAGGGGTGATAAACTTAAAATCTGGATTTTTATATTAAAGCAAATACCAAGAATTCTTAGATCAAAATAGTATTCACTTTTTTGTTAATTTTATAGAAGATTCTGATAAACCAACGCTTGAATAAATTAACGGTTTTCACAAAGTCTTCATCAAGCTGAAATATACGGCTTTTATATGTCCTCTTTTAAAAATAAAAATGTTCTAATTACCGGCGGCGCCAGTGGAATTGGTTTTATAATGGGGAGGAAAGCACTCGAGAGAGGTGCAAGTAAATTAATAATTTGGGACGTGAATGAAGACGCGTTGCATTCGGTAGCAACTCGGCTAACAAAACAAGGATATTCGGTTGCCACCTATGTGGTAGATGTAGGTAACTCCGACCATGTTCTAAAAACTGCCAAGGAGGTTCAAAAAAACCACGGTGGAATAGATATTCTGTTTAATAATGCGGGAATTGTAAGAGGTGAAAAGTTTGAACAACAAACCATGGCAGATATCAAAAACACGATGGAGATTAACAGCCTTGGATTTATGTATGTAGCCAGAGCGCTCCTCCCTCAGCTTCAAGAAAAGGAAGAGGGGTATATCATCAATATTACTTCAGCGGCCGGCTTGACCCCCAATCCTGGAATGGTGGTTTATGCGGCCAGTAAATGGGCAGCCGTAGGTTGGTCAGAGTCATTGAATCTTGAGCTCAAAAATAGCAATTCTAAGGTCAAAGTTTTAACCGTAATGCCCAGCTACATTAACACCGGAATGTTTGCGGGAGTGAAAACTCCTTTACTTATGCCACTGCTGGACCCCGACGACATCTCTACAAAAATATTGGATGCTGTAGAGCGTGATAAAGGTCGTTTACGAGAACCTTTCATGGTTAAGGTAACCCCCTTTATACGAGGTATTTTACCCTCCAAAGTCTATGATTTTGTGGCGGGAAAAATCTTTAGAGTTTATAACTCGATGGATACTTTTTTAGGAAGAAAAAATAACGATGAATGAAAGCAGCAACGATTGTAGAAAAACAGAAAACCTATTTTAAATCCGGAGCCACTAAGTCGGTTGAATTTCGGATTCATCAGCTCAGCACCCTCAAAAAGATATTGACGGAACATGAAGAGGAGCTGGTAGCCGCTGTTTACAACGATTTTAAGAAGCCTGAGTTTGAAACCTATGCAACCGAGCTGGGTATTCTCCACAATGAAATCAGTTTTGCTTTAAAAAAGCTTAAAAAATGGGCCAAACCTCAGCGCGTTTCAGGGGCTATGATAAATTTCCCATCGGCTAATTACACACTTGCCGAACCTTATGGTTGTGTGCTAATTATCGCCCCGTGGAATTATCCCATACAGTTGGCTCTTTTACCTCTGATTGG
>JBDNFJ010000372.1:0-1510 GCA_041689895.1 Gracilimonas sp.
CACTTTAAATCTGTCAAAGAGAATTGCGAATAGCCGATTTGTGATTGTAGAGCGAGCTTAGCGCGAGATTTAGTGGCTTAGCCAGATTTGGAAAGCGCTCATCACGATGATGGCTATAGAAACCCAAAGGCCTACTTTTTTAGGCTCACATTTATCCAGCGCTTCCGGTATCAAATCAGCAAAAATCATCCAAATCATAGCCCCGGCGGCGAGGCCTAATCCAAAGGGTAGATACTGATGGAATACATTCACGAACATAAAAGCGGGAACGGCCATCAGCGGCTGTGGTAAGCTGGAAAAGATACTCCACCAAACGGCTTTTATAGGGGAGGTTCCCTGCGGCACCATCACCAAACTAATAGCCAAACCTTCAGGGATATTATGCACGGCAATGGCAATGGCGATAAAAATGCCAAATTCCATAGTACTGGCAAACGAAACTCCTACGCTTATACCTTCGGCAAAGGAATGAACCGTCATTATCCCCAAAAAAAGAAGCATTTGTTTGCGCTTTCCGGAAGACAGGGATTCAACTCCCACATCGCCTCGGCCTTCCATCCACTTGTTGGCTAATACGACCATAACAACACCGGCTATCATGCCACCAAGGGTCATCCATTGGCTTATATCGTATCCTTCAATAATCAAACTAATGCTTGCGGCCAACATCAATCCTGAAGCTACTGCATTAGATTTGCCCAGCAGTTCCGGAGAGATTTTCTTGATAAAAAAGAAGGGTACGGCCCCAAGACCGGTTGCCACGGCCGTTAGCAAGGCATAAAGAAAAACGATAACAATAGGGGAAGAAAGCAGATCCATAGGTCTTTTTTAATGAATCTCGAAGATAGGCAGCACTCTATCAATTCCCTAAATACTTATGCGTGAAACCGTAGTTTAAAAACAGTCAAAATAAAGATAAGGGCATATTTTTTTGAAAAACCTTCATTACCTGATAAAATGAAATCAGGTATTTGCAGGTGCTGCTTTTTCTCCCCATTTCACTTTCTTAAACATGAGATAAAAGCCGATAATAATTAGCGGAATACTGAGTAATTGTCCCATATTCAGAAACCAGTCGCTCGCAAAATCGGCTTGGGGAATTTTGGTGTATTCCAGTAGAAAACGTCCTACAAATAAGAGCACCAAAAAGATGCTGAATAATGCGCCTTCCGGTGGACGTGCCTCATATTTTTTATAAATAGCCCATAAAATAGCAAATATAACCAAGCACAGAATGGCTTCGTACAGCATGGTTGGGTGACGGGGAATCATCCCAGCGGTTCCAGGAAGATTGGTAAAAATAACACCCCAAGAATCATCCGTGGGGTTACCGTAAATTTCGGAGTTAAAGAAATTACCAGTTCTTATAAAAGCTCCGCCCACGGCCGTAGGAATAACGACACGATCTGCCAGCCACCAGAACGACATGTTTGGTGCTTTTTTAGAAAGGAAGTACATGGTAATAACAACACCGATAAGTGCACCATGGCTTGCTAAACCACCGTTCCAA
>JBDNFJ010000373.1:0-4156 GCA_041689895.1 Gracilimonas sp.
ATCCTACTCCGTGCAGCTATATCGGTGCTCTTTACCGTTGCTTCCCGATATATATCAGATTTCGCCACCTCTGGAAGGTTGATCACTGCAACATTGCGTAACGAAGCCTAACTGGGTTCATTTACATTACGGCCTATATGTTCGCTCACCATGAACTTAGCATGTGTCGGTTCCTTCACATACCTCATGGTTGCTTTAAGGCGAACGGCAAATTTCCTTATGTAGTCCTTTCATACTACTGGGTTTTTAATTATATAATAAACGCACGCCTCACGGCGTACCAGAGGCCGGCGGAAGGACGCTCGAGTCGGCCTTTCGCCTTAGATGCCACGTGGGCTGGCAACTGACTCATACGAAAGACGGCGCCCTCACGCACACCTCTGGCGGCAGCCTTACTCCAAAGGCGCACAGGTCTTCCGCAGAGGAAGGACCGGGGTGGTGGTCATAAAAGTAGGCGTTGTGCCTAGAGGAGTCGAGGTATATTAGGACGCTTTGCTTTTAGGTTTTAGAGTGAGTGCTCTTAGGTATTCAGATTCACGAAATCAATAGCCGTCGAGGCTTTCGAAACGAAAGAGAATTGCAGCATGATTGAGGTGAAGGGCACCTCGCTGTCTCGCAATCCCAGCGCACCCAGATGGGTCTACACCAGGGCAGGTACCATACCAATGGTAGGACTGGTAGAAGAAGCTATTGAAAACTATAGTAATAGTCCTAAATGGTTACAAGAGCTTTGTGTAGCTTTTGCTGATGGAGTGAACTACTATCTTAAAACACATCCTGAGGTAACACCTAAACTCTTGACCCGTTTTGAGCCTTGGATGCCCATGTATTTTAGCGAAGGCTCTATCGGTGGAGATATTGAAAGAGTTTCTACCAGGAAAATAAAAGATTTTTATGAAAAAGATGCCAATAAAAGAATTGTAAGTGATGTTGGTTTAATTAGATTGAAGGATGAAGAACCAAGAGGATCCAACGGTTTTGCTATTTCTGGTGACTTAACAAAATCCGGTGATGCCATGCTTCTTATAAATCCGCACACCTCTTTCTTTTTTCGGGGCGAAGTTCATGTGGTTAGCGAAGAAGGGCTGAATGCATATGGGGCAGTAACCTGGGGGCAATTTTTTGTCTACCAGGGATTTAACGATAAAACAGGCTGGATGCATACTTCAACTGGAACGGATTTTATTGATGAGTTTGAGGAAACCATCGTTAAGGAAGATGGTAATACATCTTATAAATATGGTGACGAGTTGCGTCCTGTAGATTCTATAGAAATAACTTTAAACTACAAAAGTGCTGATGGGGTAAAAGAAAAAGCATTCATGATGTATCGCACGCATCATGGTCCAATTACACATGCAAATGACGATAAATGGGTTTCCACTGCTTTAATGTGGAGTCCGGCAAAAGCCCTGGAACAATCCTTCACAAGAACCAAGAAATCCAATCATGATGAATTTTATGAAATGATGGATATTCGCACCAACTCTTCCAATAATACGGTGTATGCTGATGCTGATGGCACCATTGCCTATTACCATGGGAATTTTATTCCAAAAAGAAACGAAAAATTTGATTACACAAAACCTGTTGATGGTAGTAATCCAGAAACCGATTGGGATGGAATTCATGAATTAAAAGATAATATCATCGTGGTGAATCCGCCAAATGGCTGGATTCAAAATTGCAACTCTACACCATATACCAGTGCTGCTGAAAACAGTCCAAAAAAAGAAGATTATCCTGAATATATGAGTTCTTTTCCATAAAATTTTAGAGGTATCCACGCCATTTCTTTATTGGAAAAAGCACATGATTTAACATTAGGGACACTACTGGATTTAGCTTACGACACCTATTTGCCAGGAGCTGATCTACTAATGACAGGTCTCATGGAAGCTGCTATTCATTCAGAAATCAAAACACAAGAGGCTAAGGATGCTATTTCACTTTTAAAGGATTGGGATTTTAGAGTTTCCGTTAATTCCGTAGAAATGACTCTAACTCGATATTATTTATTTGCCTATTATAAATCTGATAAAATCCCCCCCCCCTGTTACGAGAAACCAAAAATCCTGCTTTTGAAGAATTTGACTACATGAGTAAAAGGTCCGATACAGAAGAGCGATTAGAAGTTTTTCAAACTGCTTTAAATAATTTAAAAGAGGATTTTGGTTCCTGGGATACACCCTGGGGAGAATTTAATAGGTACCAGAGAAATAATGGTGAAATATTTCAGAAATTTGATGATACAAAACCTAGCATACCCGTTGGTATGGCTTCTGCCAGATGGGGAGCTTTAGCGTCTTATGGAACTCGATTTGGCAAAGACACCAAACGACAATATGGTGTCTCAGGTAACAGTTTTGTGGCTGTTGTGGAATTTGGTGATAAGGTTAAAGCAAAATCGATGTTAGCTGGAGGACAAAGTAGTGATCCAAATTTACCTCATTTTGATGATCAAACACAGCGTTATGTTGATAGAGAATTTAAAGATGTAGCGTATTACAGAGAAGATGTTGAAGAACGCGCAGAAAAAACCTATCATCCTGGTGAAAAATAAAAATGTAATTTTTCCTATTCCCTATAGTACACAGAAAACGATACCTTATATTCGAGATCTTTTGGAGAAAGGAAAATTCAAGCCTGTGATAAACCGTGAATACTCATTAGATGAACTATCCAAAGCTTACGAATATGTAATTGCAGGAGAGAAAACGGGGAACGTTATTATTAATGTTTGAGTAATATAATTTACAAAGGCGATGGAAGTTTTTTAAAGCGACTTTACTATGGCAGAATTCTGGGAGCAAAACTTTATTGACAAGAAGGAAATGTGGGGATTTGAACCCGCCAGGTCAGCGGTACTAACAAAGAACTTTTTTATAGAAAAGGGCTTAAAGAACATTCTTATTCCAGGTATAGGTTACGGACGGAATGCACACATCTTTCGTGAAAGCGGAATGACTGTTACTGGAATAGAAATATCTAAAACTGCAATTGAATTAGCCAGGAAAAATTATGGGGCGGATATGACTATTTATCATGGTTCTGTAACTGATATGCCATTTGACAAAAAGCAGTATGACGGAATTTTTTGTTACGCATTAATACATTTAATGGACAGTAATGAAAGAACAAAACTAATTTCAAACTGCTACAGCCAACTTGTAGAAAACGGCTATATGGTTTTTGCTGTTGTTGCGAAAAAAGCTCACATTTACGGTCAAGGGAAATTCATTAGCAAAGACCGTTTTGAAATATTTGGTGGAGTAAAAATGTTTTTTTACGACAGAGAGTCTGTTCACAAAGAGTTTGGCAAAACAGGTTTAGTTGAAATTACAGAAGTTGATGATGTTTACCCCTTCTTTTTAATCAAGTGCAGAAAGGAAAAGCAAACGATTGAATAAAAAGTGCCACCACATTTGCTTTACCTAAATGGTAGATGAAGCAATGTTCATCCGGATTTTTCGGTTATTTGGCTTTAGCTCACCTGCAGCTACTTGGCTAATCGTACCGGTCACTCCTGCGTATGCAAATGTATCTGCGGCTGAATTAGCTGCGATACCAGGCGGTCACTCAAGACATATTTCTAGAGGTTTAGATGGTTCTTATAGTGATAACACGAGTAAGATTCCAGGTGAAGGGCACCTTGAAGGTGCCATCCACCACAGGAGCGACGACGGTGGTTGGTCCCCAACTTTATTGGGGAAGCGAGAGCCTGAAGAGCGGGAGCTGGATGCCCATCACCTTACCTTCGAGCCTTCAGAATTAGTAACAGGTATTTAGTTCCCTGTACACTAGGTCAAAATATATGGTAGATAATAGCTCCGCAAATCGTAAATACCTGAATAGCGCCCATAAAAGATAATATTTGAAATTATATTTTATAAGACCGCAAGCTAAACTGACAATTGAATGAGGAAACGGTAACATGGCTCCAATGAAAACGAATAATCCACCCCACTTTCGTAAATTTTTGATGTGTATTGAAATTTTATTCTCAACATGATTTTTAATCGTAGGTATTAAAAACAAACCGGTACCAATAAAATATGCAATTATGCCACCTATGTAGGACATGGTTGCCAAAATGAAAAGAAACAACCATGGAGTTGCAGATTTTGAAGCCCACGCTATAAAAATTTCTGGTGGC
>JBDNFJ010000374.1:0-1908 GCA_041689895.1 Gracilimonas sp.
AACGTTAGATTTTAATAAAGGCAAATAAACACCTATTTCATGGAAGTAAGTAGCATTTCGGTTTCATCCGGCGAGGTTCAATCTACCGAAGGTTTACCCATTCGGTATGATTTGTATTCACCCATTTCAAGAAACGGACTCCGTTTTCCGGTTATAATTTTTCTGCATGGCTTCAAAGGCTTTAAAGACTGGGGTGCCTTTCCCGATGCTTGCGAAGAGCTGGCCCTGGCTGGTTTCGGCGTTGTTGCTATGAACTTTTCACTGAATGGTATCGGAAAAAAGAAAATGGAATTCACCGAGCTGGAACTGTTTGAGCGGGAAACCTTTTCGCAAGATATAGAAGATATAGGAACCATGATCACAGCTCTCCAAAAAGGGGAGGTCAAGGATAAACACTCCAACCTAAATACCGATATAATTGGTTTAGTCGGGCATTCGAGAGGAGGGCAGACGGCCATTGCCGCTGCGGCAGAATTTGACCCCATCCAATGTTTGGTGACGTGGTCGGCGGTGGCTGATTATCGAAAACGGTGGACCGATCAGATGAAAAAAGATTGGGAGACCAGCGGGATCACAGAAATAAAAAATAGTCGAACCGGACAAATGATGAAGGTTGGAAAAGTAGTGTATGAAGATTCCATCCAGCAGGCGGATCGTGTAATTGCTATAGAGCGGGTTAAAGAACTTCACATTCCCACTTTATTTATTCATGGGCGCGATGACGAGTCGGTGCCCTACACCGATTCTGAACAGCTACATATAGCGTGCAGTGCCCACGACAAAGAATTACGATTAGTAGCAAAGGGCACGCATACCTACGGGGCTTCTCATCCTTTTGAAAATCAGGACTTTCCCAAACCCTTTGCTGAAGTGCTGGATTGGACCGAAGGCTGGTTTGTGGAATATTTGCGGTGAAGCCGGAAAGAGGTTTGCTTAATTACTCTCGAACATGAGGGAATATACGCCCTGGTTTGTTCCCAAAAACAAGGTTTCTTGGCCTTGTACATCAGCTACTACCATATCATTAGTTTGTACGCCTGCCGGGCTGCCTTCATAGGTTTCTATTTCCCAAGAATCCCCGTAATTATTAGACACCGCCACAAAGAGCTGCCCCTCCGGTGAAAGTCCGGAAGCATACACTCGATTCTCTCGTTGCAGGCTGTTTTTAAGCACCCGGATGTGGTAGTTCT
This sequence comes from Gracilimonas sp., assembly GCA_041689895.1. GTDB lineage: Bacteria > Bacteroidota > Rhodothermia > Balneolales > Balneolaceae > Gracilimonas. Next base: position 1,191 of record JBDNFJ010000374.1, read on the forward strand.
CTAATACGGTTTTCCAGGTTACTCCACCATCTTTTGATTTACGAATAAACCCACCAATACCAGCTAATACCTTATTTTCATCTTTTGGAGAGATAACAACGCTAAAAACAGAAGAATCGGCCCCATAAAAAATATTTTTACTTAGGCTAACCCATGTTACTCCACCATCTGTGGATTTGGCTAAATATGGGGAGAAAGTATTATTCCAGCCGCCGGTCCATATTTGATTGGGGTGGTCTTTGCTTACATATAGAAATTCTGAAGCGCCCCCTGTAAATACTCGGTGCCAAATCTTTCCGGAATTATTAGAGTGCAATATACTACCATCATAGCCAAAAAGAGCATCTGGATTGCCAGGGTTATACTCAAGAAAATATAAATATGAATATTTGTTCGAGTCATTAGCCAATTCTAATGGCCAACCGGTCCATGAATTACCTCCGTCAATGCTTTTAAATAGTATTTTATCCTCTTTTCTGATGGTATTATAACTTATGGTGGCCAATAAATTGTTAGAGCCCATAGCAATAATTTTGGTAACCTCCGTAGTATCTGTATCTAAACCGATCTTTAGCCAATTGTTGCTATTATTTATTTGGAGCTTATAAACGCCTTCGGTTGTCCCCTCAAAGAGAAAGCCATTTGCATAGCTCAGGGTATTAACGTGATAATTATTAGAACTCAAATTCTCCCATTTTCCTGTCCATTTTTCAGGCTG
>JBDNFJ010000375.1:0-7901 GCA_041689895.1 Gracilimonas sp.
CTGCTTTGTATAGGGGCGTTGAATTTAACAGCGGCAATAAAAATGAGTAAAGCACCTATAATCCCCAATTCAAATATAAGAGGATAGTTTTTATGCAGGTCGAACTTTTTTGGGGATGATCTCATAACTGGGAGGTTTGTTAGCGTTCATCCTTTATATACCAAAGCCCGGTGCCGGCAAACATCACATTTTCATGTAGGCTTTATTTTGAAATCAGGTACCTTTTTCAGTAAAACATAAAGAAGAACCACAGCTAAGCCGGTGCCCAGTAAATCAGCACCGATATCAAGTAGCTCAGCATGCCGATTGGTAGGTAAGAAATATTGCAGGACTTCAATTGTAATGCCAAATAGAGATCCTGTGATAAAGATTGGCAATAGAGAATAATTTTTTTTCATAAAACGGAAGATACCGTAGAAGAACGTCCAGACAAGAAACATGAGAAAGTGAACGAACTTATCATTCAAAAAATTAATTTTTTGAATGTTATGATTCTCGGGAAATAGCGTTCCATAAATAATCAATCCGGTAGAAAGAATGAGCAGGGTCAAATAAAGCTTAACCGAGCGGGTAAGAAAGAAAGTAGGTTTTGTCATTTAAATAATATCAAGGGGTTCTAACGAACCGGAATGTGTTGCATTATAATGCTGAGATTTCTCAAAACCGTTTAACAAGGCGTGAAAACATGCCAGCTCTTTAGAGGAATAATTAATCCAAAAGGCACCAGTTTTGCCGGCGAGCACATCGCCAAAACCAGCGCGTGAAAAAATCCGCGTATCGTATCCTGTTAAATACGATGCCCCCGATTCTGTTCCAATTATGCATGGCATTCCTTTAGATAAAATGGTAACACCCTCACTTTTAGCTTTTTCACCCACCAGAGTAAGCCGGTTAAAATCATCTTCAATATCTTGCTTAAACAACGTTTTTAACTCTCCGGGATGAGGCGTTAGAATCCACTGGGATTGTTTTGGTTTTTGGATCGTATCCATTTCTGATAATGCGTACAAGGCGTCTGCATCAATGAGTACGTCTCCCTCAAAAGTATGCAAAAATTTCTGCACAAAACGGACGGTTTCAGTAGCTCGCCCAAGCCCGGGGCCGATTAATACCTTACCTGGTTTTTCTTTGACTGCTGCCAGAACTGCATCAAGATGAGTGGTTTTAAAATGCACATCATTAGAATTACCCACCGGCTTTTTGATAATCTGCACCAGCTGCTTTTCATAAACTTCCAGCAATCCTTTAGGCGTGATAAGAATGACGGCTCCCAAACCGGCTGACCAAGCACTTTTAGCGGCTAAAACAGCGGCGCCAGTCAATCCTTCAGAGCCAGCGATTACATACAACACGCCGCCATCATACTTATGTTTTTTCGTTTTCGGGGATGATGAATTGGCTTCTACCCAACTTTTGTCAATGAGGTAGGCGGTTGGTTCTTTGTATTTGTTGGGAAAGGAAAGCTCACAAAGTATGATTTCGCCTGCCGTTTCAAACCCTTCATTTAAGAAAAAACCAGTTTTAAGAGCTCCGAAAGTAAGAGTAAAATCGGCCTGTACGGCACTCCCCATAATTTGTCCCGAATCGGTGTTTAAGCCGGTAGGCACGTCCAGCGCAAAAACCGGATTTTCCTGTTCGTTTATCCATGTAATGGCATCCGAATAAGGAGCGCGAACACCAGACTTAAGTCCTGTGCCCAACATTCCATCTACTATAAAATCGTAGGTGTTTGGGGTGAAATGTTCCCAGTGCACAATTTCAATGTCTGCTTCCAGTTTTTGAATAAGCTCTAAGTTCTTCTGAGTGTCGGTAGACAAGTTTTCGGTTCCCGATAAGAAACAAAGCATGATTTTATAATTTTGCTGAGAAAGCAAGCGCGCCACTACCAGCGCATCACCGGCATTATTTCCCTTCCCACAAAAAAAGATGCCGTGGGAGCCGGCTGGCATTTCTGACAAAATAAAATCAGCCGCTCGGGTTCCCGCAATTTCCATTAGCGTAAATCCATCGATGCCAAATTCTGAGATGGTTTTTTCATCCATCGCCCGACTTTGTTTGGCCGTGCATACATTATATGCGGGTGGAATGTTGAACATCATGTATTATTAATGATTTGTTAACCGCTGAAGGCACTTAAGTTTTCTATGCATACTACACGATAGAAACTCAGTAGGAAATTGCAAAAAGCACCCTTTGTTTGGAAGGCTTTCCGGTAACCATACACGTTCCTTCTTCTCCTTCTTCCAAAGGAATAAGGCGAATAGTGGCCTTGGTTTCTTCTTTAATTTTCTCCTCTGTTTCGGACGCGCCGTCCCAATGCGCCCAAATAAATCCACCTTTCTTCTTCAAAACGTTCTGAAACTCCTCATAGGAATCCACTTCTGAAGTCATTTCTTTGCGACGTTTCTTGGCCTTTTCAAAAAGTTCATCCTGAATATCATGGAGTAGTTTCTTCACGCGCTCACCTAAACCCTCACGAGACTCGATATTCTTGGAGGTCAAATCTCGGCGGGCAAGTTCTATGTTATTATTCTCTAAATCGCGAGACCCAACGGCAATACGCAACGGAATTCCGGCAGCTTCATGCTCTGCAAATTTATAACCTGGATTATAATTATCGCGGTCATCTACTTTAATGCGGACGCCCAAGGCTTTTAGTTCATTAAAAATTCCGTCTGCATATTCGAGAACGGCTTCGCGCTGCTCATCGCTGCGATAAATGGGAACCACCACAACCTGCGTAGGTGCTAATTTGGGAGGAAGTACTAAGCCCTGATTATCGGAATGTGTCATAATTAACCCACCAATAAGCCGGGTTGAAACGCCCCAGCTGGTAGCCCAAACCAGCTTATGTTCGCCATCTTTATCCTGAAATTTTACGTCAAAAGCTTTGGCAAAATTCTGTCCCAAAAAGTGGGAAGTCCCGGCTTGAAGTGCTTTCCCATCCTGCATCAGTGCTTCGATGCAATAAGTTTCTACTGCTCCCGCAAAACGCTCACTGGCCGTTTTAACGCCTTTAATTACCGGCATGGCCATAAATTCTTCCGCAAAGGTAGCATATACATCCAGCATCTGTTGGGTTTCTTGCTCCGCCTCTTCCTGTGTAGCGTGCGCGGTATGACCTTCTTGCCATAAAAATTCCATAGTGCGCAAAAACAATCGTGTTCGCATTTCCCATCGTACCACATTGGCCCACTGGTTTATCAGGATAGGTAAGTCGCGATACGACTGAATCCAATTCCGATAGGTATCCCAAATTATAGTCTCGGAAGTGGGGCGGACAATCAGCTCTTCTTCCAGCTTAGAATCGGGATCCACTTCCACGCCGCCATCTACGCTTTTGAGTCGGCTGTGCGTAACCACGGCACATTCTTTAGCAAAACCCTCCACATGCTGCGCCTCCTTAGAAAGAAATGATTTAGGAATAAACAGCGGGAAGTACGCATTTTCATGGCCGGTATCTTTGAACATTGTGTCGAGCGCTTCGCGCATATTTTCCCAAAGAGCCATTCCGTTAGGGCGAATGACCATGCTACCGCGCACGGGAGAATGCTCCGCTAATTTTGCCTCGCGCACTACATCCAGATACCATTGTGAATAATCTTTTTCTTGCGTAGTAATGTTTTTAGCCATGAACCTGTGTTAGATTGAATTTTCCAGAATATGGAAGTTAAGAAAAGTAGGGTAGAGAATAAGGAGCGTACCGGTAAAAAAATTAAGGAAAGGAAATAGGACAAATGGCTAGGGATCTGCGCCGGATTATTTACTCGAGTATTGGCGTTTGTGGGAAAATCCAAAATTAATTTAATCACTCAGGCAACCATTTCATTACTGCAACTGTATGGGCATATATAAACTTATTCGGATAAGCTGAATTTTCCATAACCAAAACTCCATACGCATGAAACTTAGATATTATTCATTATTTTTGACTGTTATTTTTTTAACTACAGGTTTGACTCTGGTGGGTTGCAATAGTAGCTCAGGAACCGATACAAATTACAATACCGAAGAGCCCCCAACTAATGGAGGTGGAGAGGCATCGGGGCAGCAAGTTGAAATGAGCCAACAAGCTTTCAACTCGAAAAATATTGAAGTTGAAGTAGGGTCAACTGTCAAATGGGTAAATAGCAGTAGCTTGGTGCATACCGTTACAAGTGGTACAAATGGTGAAAGCGATGGCACCTTTAACAGTGGTAATATATCGCCTGGAGAGACATTCTCATACACCTTTAACAAAGTAGGAGAGTTTAATTATTTTTGCATTCCTCACTATAGCTTGGGAATGGTAGGTAAAGTTGCTGTAGTGGAAAGCAATGATGGTTACTAAGACACTGGTTATAATATTACTGTTGGTTGGGCCCCAAGTGCATTCCCAGCCTGATTCGGTGGCCTATTATACTGAATCGGGCTATGTGGAATTTGTATCAAGTGTGCCTATGCATTCATTTACGGGGGAGTCTAAAAATCTGACTGGAATAATCGATATCGATTCAAATATCATCGATTTCTATGTTGACCTGAAAACCTTTAAAACGGGCATTGGAAAAAGAGACCGGGATATGTATCAGACCTTGAATGTTGAGGATCATCCCTTTGCCGAATTCACGGGAAGCTTTGTTTCATTACCTCCACCACTGACCTCTTTAATTGATTCGGTTGAAGTGAGTGTAACCGGTGATTTCACTATCAATAATGTCTCTAAAGAAAAAACCATTGAGGGTCTTTTGATTCGGAAGAAAGAAGGTTTAAAGCTACTGTGTGAGTTTGAATTGAACCTCAACGAGCACAATATCATCCCGCCTGGTATATTTTTCTACAGGGTAGATGAAATACAAAAAATTAATCTGGAGGCTTTGCTCAAACCGATTGATTGAAAAAAACTACTTGGAAGTAAATGAACCACATTATATATATGAATTCAAATGACTTAAAAAGATTGTCGGTGCTTCAGAGACATCTGATTATTTTGTTCATCATAATTCTTGTTCCCTCCACTTTAGTTGCGCAGTTAAAAAGAGAGCGTGCCAACAAGGACCCCAAAATTGAAAGAACGTTCTTTGCGCCTACGAATATAGGTATCAGTACAACCGAGAACGTAGATCGCCATAACTTGAAGAGCTCAATTAAACATACGTTTGGTTTGGTTAGTAGTGGTATTGATCAGTTTTTTGGTTTGGACAATGGATCTAATACAAAGCTTTCAATAGATTATGGAATCAATGACCGAATATCAGTTGGTATAGGCCGAATGTCCTTCAATAAGGTAGTTGATCTAAGAAGCCAATATACTATCCTCGACCAGACTATTTCAGGCAGTACTCCGGTTAGTATTTCTATAAAAGGTTCCATTGGAATTAAGACATTATCCGGCCTTGGTTATTCATTCAGCGATCGTCTTAGTTATTTTGGTTCACTGATGGTTTCCCGTAAAATTAACCGACTAAGCTTACAGTTCGCCCCAATGATCAGCTATTTTAACCAACCATTTTTAGGTAATAAGCAGGTGCTTAAAGGACTGGGAATAGTTGGAAGTTATGAGATTAATAATCGTTTGGCACTTAGTGGAGAATATTTGTCAATTTTGGGCGATCGTAATCCCGATACCAAAAATGCTATGAGTATAGGACTTAATATAGATACCGGAGGGCATATTTTTCAGCTCTTTCTCAGCAGCACACAATGGCACAGTGAATCGTTCATTATGGCTAATAACAAAGATACGTTCTGGAAAGGAGATTTTAGATTTGGCTTTAATATTCACAGATTTTTTGGACTATAAAAATGGTAAGTCTTTTTCTTCTTTATTGAAAAAGGATCACAACAAATATCTCCTTTGTTCTCAGAAATAATCAAAGGTTGCAAAAAACAAAACAGAAGTAGCCAAAAAGAGCTATATAAGATGTTCTATGCCTATGGTTTAAGCATTACCCTGAGATACACTGAATCTCGAGATGAGGCAGCTGCCGTACTAAATGATGCTTATATAAAAGTGTTTGAGAATATAAATCAATTTGATATTGAGAGGCCATTTAAACCATGGTTTCGCAGGATAACCATCAATACCTCGATTAATACATATCATAAGAATAAAAAAAGATTTGAATTATTAGTACCTATATCAGCGGGGCAGAAAGCAATTTCAGAGAATCAGATCGTAAGTGGTATTTCATATGACGAAATTATTGAGCTTGTACAGAAATTAACGCCTGCCTATCGGACTGTTTTTAACTTGTACGTGATCGAAGGGTTTAAGCACAAGGAAATCTCAGAAATGCTGGAAATATCAGTAGGAACTTCCAAATCGAATTTATCGAAGGCTAAGCAAAATCTCAGGGTCTTACTTGAGAAGAATTTAGAATAACTGTCAATCATGTCAGAAAAAAAACATAACGACCCCTTAGAGCAGTTCTTCAAGGAGAAGATCAGTGAGTATGACATTTCTTATCGAGAAGATGATTGGCTGGCGCTTGAAAAGAAACTTGATGAAAGAGCTGCCTTGCTTACAAATCAAAGGAGAATAAGATTTGCCGCTGCAGCTATCATTTTTTTGTTTTCGCTTATTGGATATTTTATTTATCAAAATAACAGTAAAATCGATTCCTTAAATAACAAGCTTGATCAACAGATTGCCAATAATAAAGGCAGTCGATCAGATTCTGAGAACAATGAAATAAATGAGCAAGAGCCTCGAACGTTAACTGGCGAAGTTGGGACTAACAAACCTGAGAGAAAGGCACCATCAACTTTAAATAATGATTCGAGCACTACGTTTACCGACGATACCACAGAAACTAATATGGATATTGAGCTGGTACAACCACAAAATCCTGAATCCAATATTATTACCTACCCGAAGGTAGAGTTAGTATCTCTTGCACAATCAGTTCCATTTACTTCAATACAAAAAGTATCAAATGGAGATAATTTTGGAGATCTGCCAACGTATTCTGTTTCTGCAAATGCAAATAAACCGGGTCACGGATTTAATGAGACTACACGCAGCAGTGTAGATACAGATCTCCGAAATTCTGGTTTTGATATTGGCATTATGGTCTCTCCAGACCTAAGTGCCACAGGAACAATCAGCCAGTTTGAACAACCGGGTTATAAGCTTGGCCTTAGGGCTAGTTACCAACTTACTTCCAATATTTCTATTCAAACAGGAATCATATGGTCCAAAGTTAGGTACAGTTCTGGATTGCAAAACTATGATCCATCATCTTACCCCATTAATTCAAATAATCTGAACGGTATTTACGCTGAATGTATGATTCTGGATGTGCCGATTAGCCTAACCTACAATTTTTTGGACCTTTCAAGTTCCAGATTCTTTGTTTCTGCGGGTTTCTCATCCTATGTGATGCTAAGCGAAGATTACAAATTTAGGTATGAGCATGAGCATAGTTACCCCTACCAGGAGACAAATTACTCCGTACGATCCGGCAATACACACCTTTTTAGCAATACAGGATTTTCACTGGGATATGAATTCGATATACATGAGAACTGGAGTATAATTGCCGAACCATTTATTAAGATACCCCTAAGGGAAGTCGGCTGGGGAAAGGTAAAGCTCTATTCGGTAGGTACATTCATTTCACTCAATTATAGGCTTTAAAAATTAAGCATTCCTTTCTGTTCATAATTTTGAGCTTTCTTGACAAATGAAGAAAGAATCTATTGTGAATTGTTCGTATACCGAATACTCAAGTCAAATCAAATAATTAGAATTTAAACTCTTTGCTATAAAAGAGTTTGTGACGATGAAAATTCAGGTAAAATAAATTTTACGGTGGAACAAGTAGCCCAAAAGCTGGCAGAGAGTTAGTATGATTTAGCGAAAATTCCAGTATGTCTTTTGGGATATTGAATCGATGATAAAGGAATCCAAAAAAACA
>JBDNFJ010000376.1:0-10848 GCA_041689895.1 Gracilimonas sp.
GTTTTGGCTAATTGCGAAACGGGGTCGGAACCGGAATCCCATAAATGCGCATAGGGATGTGCTCCGCTTAATGGGCGTGCATCAGAATCGGAAATGTATTTTAAGCCGGAGGCGTACGCGTTTTCAATAATATCATTGAGCACTTTCTCTTCGTCCGTTCCTTTAGGGAAATCCTGATATCCATACGCAACGGCTACTTTATCCCAATCGCCAATGCCCACAGCATAAGGATTGGAAAGAATTATTTCCCCATTTACCAATTCGGCTTTGGGATTTGGGTAATCCATCACCGAAGCATCACCGATAGTGCTGGTGATAAAATTATGAGCAATTCCCAGCGTGTGGCCAATTTCATGTGCTGCCAACTGACGGATACGAGCCAGCGCCGTTTCCTGCATCACGGGATTTTTTTGAGATTCATCGCCGTAAGGAGCCAAAAGTCCTACTGCAATTAAAAAATCTTGACGAACCCGCAACGAGCCTAATGAAACATGACCTTTTATAATTTCCCCGGTTCGCGGATCCGTAACTGAAGCGCCATACGACCAGCCACGCGTGGAGCGATGCACCCACTGAATTACATTATACCGAACATCCAGCGGATGAGCGTCTTCGGGAAGCACTTTTACAATGAACGCATTTTTATAACCGGCGGCTTCAAATGCTTGATTCCACCAGCGAGCGCCATCCAAAAGCGCACTTCGGATAGGCTCGGGCGTTCCATTATCCAGATAATATACGAGAGGCTCTACCGGCTCACTCATTTTAGCTTCCGGATGTTTCTTTTTCAGCCGATGTCGTGCAATAAATCGTTTGGTTAAATCTTGGTTGATAGGCGTTCCATAATCTTGATATGAAATGCCAAAGTAACCGGCTCGTGGATCCATTTTGCGTGGCGTATAATTGTCGTCCGGTAATTCAATAAACGAGTGATGCTGCCGAACCGTAAGCGCTTCGGGCGTAGGAACTACCGATCGAACATAACCTCCGGGATTGCTTCCCGCAAAAGTAAGAGTGGCTTCAAATTCTGTGTTTTTGGGGAAGTTCATGGTCCCTTCTGAATACAGCGCAGAACGCTTTTTATCCAAGCTGTATGAGCCCTGATTGGAACGACGGAGCGTGTTTGAAACTCCGTGAGCATCTCTAAGTAAAAACGGAGTCAAGTCCACCAATACCTTTCCATTTTCTTCAGCCACCACTTCAAACCCCGCAATGATGGAGGAAGCAAAAGCCTCGCGAACCGATTTTTTCTCCAATTTATTATCGGTCATTGCACGATAGCGGTAATTGGGCTGAACCAATAGAATTTTAGGCCCTCGGCGTTCGAAATATACAACGCGCGTATCTCCCAACTGACCTCGATCTAATCCAATATCATTAGAACCCACACCGGCCGTCAGCGAATTCACATATAGGAATTCTGTATTTAGCTTATCGATTTCGAGCCAAAGCTGATCTTTAGATTCATCATAGTAGTAATCGAAATAGCCTTTTGTTTTGGTGAGGCCTTCTGTCTTTTCGGTAATAGATGGGGTTTGTGCTGATGCTTGAAAAGTGATAAACATCAATACAAGAAGAGAAATAGTTCTTTTCATGAATACAGGATTAGGTTTGGATTGAAGATTCATTAAATAACAGTTTCAGCCAATATCTGAAACATGAAAGGATAAGAAAAATGTTAAAGTTATGCCCTTTGACTAAAAAGCACACAAAGAGGATACTGGGTTTTCATTTTTTCACAACCCTTTTGGCCTGAAGGCCTTGCTCTATTCCACCTTTTATTCACCGTCCTGAAGGACGGGGCAACATTATTCGATATCATCAAATTGATATCTTTTTGTAGCCCAAACAAAATGAACAAATATTTTAGTGTAAGGCATTTCTCCAGCTTTAATCATTTCAGACCCATAAGGAATATAAAAATATCTGCCTAATTTCAAAGATTCAAAGAAGAGACAAACGGGTAATTGATCCGGCCTTCAGGCCGATAAGAATTGATTCTTAATTTTGGCGGGGCTTCAGTCCTTTACAAGTTTTTAAAGGACTGAAGCCCCCTATGATTCAACTATATTAAGTATCACCGCCCTGAAGGACGGAGCAAAAGCTTCGCAAACTGATTTTTCGCCATCAATAAAATGTTTTTTATTGCTTAGTCCTTTTACTGGGTATTGCGCGGTAACGGTAACTGGGCTGAACCATCAGGAACATAGGCCCCCAGCCCTCAAAGTAAACTACGAGCGTATCACCCAATATTTGAAAGAAGAAAGGATAAGAAAAATGTCGAAGTTTTGATGCTCATTTACTGAGCAGTCATTATTCCTATATAATATTCTTCTTGTCCATTCGAGCGAAGTAATCCCGGGCGGCTGCCATCACCTTGGGCGAGAGTATTAATGCAACAGTCATGGTAGGAATGGCCATCAGGGCATACATACCATCGATTAAATTAATCACTGCAGAAATGGAGGTAACCGCTCCAATAATGATGGAGGCCACATAAAAATAATTATAGATATATTGATTCTTGGCCCCTGCTAAGAATCCAAGGCATTTGGTTCCATAATAAGAATATGTAAATAGGGAACTCGCGGCGAATATACTGATGCAAATCATTAATAAATAAGTGCCAATTGGTCCTAGTGCCTGATAAAAGGCCGCTGCGGTTAAAGCGATTCCATTTTGGTCTCCGGTTTTCCAAACATCCGTTACTAAAATGGCTAATGCCGTCATTGTACAAACTACAATGGTATCAATGAAAGGGCCTAACATGGCAACCAAGCCTTCGCGAACCGGTTCTTTGGTTTTTGCGGCTCCATGTGCCAGAGTAGCGGTACCAATACCTGCTTCGTTCGAAAATGCGCCTCGTTTTACTCCTGCAATAATTATGGCTCCAACAGCTCCCCCTAATGCTGCTTCCGCAGTGAAAGCATCATATACAATCAACCTTAAATACTCGCCTAATACATCAAAGTGAATACCTAAGATAAAGAGTACAGTAACCACATAGAGTACCACCATCGCGGGAACCATTTTGCTAGCTACTTTCGCAATTCGCTTAATTCCGCCAAAAATGACGGAACCAACAAATACCAATATAACCAAGCCGGTAAGTAAGCTGGTTGTAAAAATGATCTTAGATTCCATTGGCCCAAAGCTACCATAACTTGGGATGAGCCAATTTGGCAATGAAGTAGCGATTGACGAGATCCAGCCAGGGGTCGCTTCTAATACTCCGTTAGGAATTAGAATTACATCACGAATAGCCTGCGTTAATTGATTGGCTTGAAATATGGGTAGCGCTCCAAATAATCCCGCAACAGAAAATAACGCTGCCAACGGCTTCCATTTTTTCCCAAGGCCTTCCATAATCATATACATGGTTCCCCCTTGTATATCGCCATTACTATCTTCCCCTCTATACATGATGGAAAGTGTACAGGTAAAGAATTTGGTGGCAACTCCGACAACCGCACTCATCCACATCCAGAAAACAGCTCCTGGGCCTCCCAAAGCAATGGCTACGGCTACTCCACTAATGTTTCCTAAACCAACGGTTGCAGCTAGCGCGCTGGATAATGCCTCAAAATGATTGATATCTCCTGGTGCATCAGGATCGTCATATTTTCCACGAAGTATATTTACCGCATGACCAAAATATCGATAGGGAGTCATCCGGGAGTAGATCATAAAATATAAACCGCCGCCAATGAGCAGGATAATAAGTGGCGTGCCCCACATGAAGGATGAAAATGCTGCGAGAAAACTTTCGATTTGTGCCAGAATGTATTCCGTTAATTTGCTTAAGCGCTGAAACTAATAAATAGAAAGGTTAATTGTTGAACGAACGTAGAAAAAAGATATAATCGGTGCTCGGCGGTATTTGTCCAGCCTTTCTCAACAGCATCGCTATTTGTGCCCGATGATGCTGCCCGTGAATAATTAGATGAGTGAGGATCTCTTCCACGCTATTACTAAACTCGACTCCTTTAGAGTTTGTATAGGTAATGATTTTGTTAGTTCTTGGGACGAGCTCTACCAGTTTTTTATGATTTTCTGTGATTGCTTTTTCTACTTTATTCTCCTTTAGAGCCGGCCAGCTATTCAACAAAGAGGTTTCCGCATTAATCCGCGAAACCCATGTCTCTTGAACCTCAAAAATATGCGCAAAAAGCCTTTCCATCTCGGGATACTCAGCAGCATCTTTAGCCTGAATTATAGCATCACGTACTAACTTATTGGCCCAAAGATCATAACGCACGCCTGTTTTTAGGTCCATTATCCTATTCCATAGAACTTGGAAATCCCGTTAATCACAAACTGAACCCCAATAGCCAGCACAATAAAACCCATCATCCGGGTAATCACCGTCATTCCGGTTTTGCCGATGTATTTCACTAATGCAGGGGCTACTCTTAAAATACTGTATGCCAAAATAACCGTGGTGAAAACGGCGGCGCCATTTATCAAATAATCTGTGAGGCCCTCCGCATCCGATCCAAAACCAATAACAACGGCAATGCTTCCGGGGCCTGAAAGTAAAGGCAACGCCAAGGGACTGAACGAAACGTCCTCTTTTTCCATAGCTGCTGCGTGATCTTTCTTCGTTAATTTCTTACCGCCATTCTCTGGACTTAGCATGGAGAAACCGGCTCGTACAATTACCAACCCTCCTGCAATTTGAATTCCCGGCAGGCTGATTCCAAAAAAGCTAAGGATATAAGTTCCCGCTAACAGAAAGATAATAAGCACAAAAAACATATACGTTACTGCTTTTCGGGCGGTTCTTGCTTTGTCCGAATCGGACTGTCCCTCCATAAGCGATAAATACACCGGCATGGCCGCAAAAGGGTTTACAACTGAAAATAGTGAAGAGAAACTCGCGAAAAATAAGGCAATGATGCTCATGAAGCTGGTTGAAAAAGGGATTATATTTTTAAAAAATTCTTCCATAAGCGTTGAAGATACGTAGCTTTTCATCCATTTTTGATAATGTTTTTTTGGTTTAAACAAAGCTTAACTTTTAAATCATGCATATTGTTTTATTTTCTTTATCATACTTAGATGGTTCCAAGAGAACTACTATTTTGTGCAAGATCAAAACCTGAACAGAATGGCGGTTCCGCGAAGCTTTCAAATAATTATTTCATTTTTATGAGCACCATACAACTTATTTCTCACGATCAAATGATGACGGAAGTCGAGAATATTCTTGACCGAGATGTAACCCGCCATGAAAAGCTATTTGCCATCTGTGAGCTACTGGCGGATGAAATTTCCACCTTTAGTTGGGTAGGTTTTTATCTGCCCGATGTAGATGGTACTGAAGAATTGGTGCTTGGTCCTTTTGTGGGGCCACCAACCGATCACAGCCGCATTCCATTTGGCCGAGGTATTTGCGGGCAGGTAGCATTAAGCCACCAAACGTTTGTGTCTCAGGATGTTCAAAGTGAAGAAAATTACCTGGCCTGTAGTGTGGATGTGCAATCCGAAATCGTGGTGCCCATCATGGTAGGTGATACCTTTGTAGGGCAGCTTGATATCGACTCAAACACTAAAAAATCGATTACTAAGGAACAACGAGAGCTTTTAGAAGAGATCTGTGAGCTTCTTTCCGATGAATTTTAAACCTTTGTTTTTATGAGTACTTTTTCCCTTACCGACGAAACTGCCCTCGACGTCCTAATCTTTTGGATTGAAAGTTCGGATGGCGTTATTTCTTATGATGAAGATAAAGCCGTTAAACGTGCTTTGGAAAACATGGAGTACTCCATGACTACCTTTCGCCAAACGCTTAGCCATCTTGGTGCTTTGAGCAACAAAGGACTTGATGAGGTAGAAGAGGACGCTATTAAGTATGTTAGGAAAAACTTCTCAGACGATGGCAAACGCCTCACCTTTGCTTTATTGCAAGCCATTGCTGCTTCAAGTGTTGGTATTGGAACCGAAGCCCAGAAAAAACTGGATAGCCTAAAAAGAGACCTTGGGCTTTAAGCCCCCCTTTTTATTTCTCTTTGTTCAGTTTAACATCCAACGGAAGCATCTCAACGGCTGTGGTAACGTTTGAGCTGAATGTGAAGCCATTTTCAGCCAGGCTTTTTTTAGCCTCATTCATTATCCGAGATCTTACTTTTGCTAATCCGGGGCCTTTTGAAAAAGTATTAATCCAGAAAAACACCTCCAGCTCAACGTAATTTGGAGTGAAGCCTGCTATTTGCGTACTTCCCGCCGGTTCTTTTAGCGCGTCTTCATGCGACAGCACTACCTTTAATAAAAGTTCTTGCGCTTTTACTGAGTCATCTCCATAATCAATTCCTACTTTAAAGCTGCCACGTCTCAACCCATCGCACGTAAAATTGTGGAGCGGATTTTTATAAATTGTAGCGCTTGGGATGAAAATATCGCACCCATCCGCCGTTCGGATATGAACATCTCTGATTTCGATACGTTGAACAACTCCTCTAATTCCATTGCTTTCAATCAAGTCACCGATATTAAAAGACCGGTTAAAGGACATGAACAGGCCGGCCAATAAATTCTCTCCAATTTCACGAAATGCGAATCCCAGCACAATCGCAACTACTCCACCGGCTGCCATAAAGCTGGAGGCTACTTTTGTTAGCCCCACAAGGTCAAGCGCTATAATAATTCCGAGCAAATTAAATCCCCACCGAATAATGCGTTTCAAAAACCGGCTTTGCTTAGTTGCACCCCTTCTTTTCCTTCCAACCAACCGATCTATGCCCTTACTTACAAATCGCCCGATAACCACAAGAACAATCAAAGCGACAATAGCCGTAATTATTTGAGGAAGTAAATTTACTATCTGCTGAATCTGACGCTCAAAGGTTTCTTTCATGCTCTTTTTCTATTCTCATAAATTTGGATAAAAAGAACAGTATATGAAATAATTGTCTTTTCTTTTAAATCTCCCCTATTTATGAACTCTATAATTTTCAGTGCTTATTTAGCATTCTAACCCAAGCCTCATATTTAGTTCAGGGAGCGCGGCGACATAGCAAAGATTGTATAAGAGATATAATGCCCGACGCAAGAAGTAAGGCCTAAGTACTTCTACTACAGGCTTGCCAGATGTGCGGCCTTTGGCATGCGATCGAGCGCGTAAACAGCCATCGCCTTTATTTTATAGGTTTCCAAACCGTCCTCTGTATCGCTGATTTTCTTAATGAGTAGCACGCCATTACCGCCAATTTCTTTGCTTTCCTCTTTAAGTTTTTCGATCCACATTTCTGAAGAATAATCTTCATTTATGTTCTGAATATCAACGCTTGCCAGCTCTAAATACTCGCCTTCAATTTCATTGGCGTTTTTGTAGTAAAGCACCTCCTGATCAGACGTTGGCAGCACGCTAAACACATCCGGTTGCACCAGTGTTTTCACATAAATTGTCATGGTTCGGTCTGCTGCGGAATGGGTGCAGGCGGAGGCCAATAATCCAATCGATAATAGCAGTACAGACATCTTACTTTTGTTCATCTCTCATCTCCATTTATATTATTCAAGACGTGAGTTAGTACGCCGAATATGCCAAATGGTTACAAGCTATATGCCGTTGAGAGTTACAAATGCGTAAAAATTTATTATGGAGTTATCAATGCTCCGTCATTCTAAGATCCGCTACATGAATATTGATGCTGTGATTTACCCGCAATCCATATAACCCGTCTGTTTGCAAGTCTCCTTTATCTATGGTAGCCACTTCGGTTCCGTTAATAGTGAGCGTAATCTCTTTTGCTGAAACCGACACAGAAAGGCTATTTTTGACGGACTATTCTTCGGTGTTTTCATACTTCACGATAGCATCGCTTGGAGTCCAACCTTGCAAAGAGGCGGTTTCTTCCCCCATTCTTTTCTTGATTAGAAATTCCCCTGTGTTTCGAATGAGAAAATACAGGTAGTATTGATCTTCTTGCTGGAGATTTTGCCCCCCGATAAACAACCCGTATGCTTCCCGATTCCGCTTTCCGGGATCAAAGAAGAAGATTTCGGTAGAAATAGTATAATTACCGGAAGCCGTGTTTGCGGGATGATAAAAGATACCGGCCGGCCCGGTAGTAATATGCCAGCCCGGGGTCATATTCACAAAATAGATGTCCGCAGAATCCGGTTTTGAGCCAATGATGACCCCCTCTTTTGGGTGATCTAACCGAACTTCCCATCCTTCCGGAAGCTCCAAATTAACCCCTTGAGGCTTATTTGGATTGGGGCGCTCTTGTGCCTGCACCGCCAACCAAAAACAAAAACTCATTAAAACTGTTGCTAATACTGCCTTCATAATGTCCCTTCGTATGACTTAATATTTCCATTAACCTGTTGCAGTATACAATATTTGAAGGAATGGTAGAAATTTGAGCCTCATTTCATTTACGTAGCGGGCAGTGTGGAACTCCTTTTTACCCTCTTGATGTACTTTTATAAATATAAAACCCCGCCCATGCTGAAACGAAATTAACTCAACGGCTCATTACAGCCAGTTTACAATATCATCCTTCTGTTCTACTTCCACATATTTCTCAAATATTTGGTGCAGGTTGCTGTCTTTTTGAAGCTCTTTTCGGCTTGCCGAATCCAGATAGGCTTTAATCTGTCCTTTGTTGAGGATCGCGATATCATCACATAAATTTTCAACAACTTCTAAAATATGACTGGTTATAATGACGGTAACTCCTCTACTTTTGAGGCGGCGGATGATGTTTTTCATTCGTTCTATAGAAATTATATCTACCGACTCGAAGGGCTCGTCGAGTAGCAGCAGTTTGGGATGAACCAAAACCGAGGTGACAAAAGCCAGCTTTTTTCGACTACCGGAAGAAAGCTTGTTTACTTTGATTTTCGCAAAATCTTTGATGTCAAAGTAATCCATCAGCGAATAGGCTTTTTCTATCAATCCTTCTTTGGGCACCTCATAAATTTCGCACACATATTCTATAAACTCAAAGCTATTGAACTGCTCAAACAGCAAAGGTGGCTGTAATACAGAAGCCGTTTCTTTTTTAATTTCCAGCTCGTTTTTGTGATTTAACTGTAATCCATGAATAAAAACATCTCCTTCTTCAAAACTTAGTAAGCCCGTAAGCACCCCGATGAGCGTACTTTTACCTGCGCCGTTGGGGCCAATCAACCCAAAAATAGTACCCGTTGGTATTTCAAGATTCAAGTGCTTTAGCACCGGAGAATCTTCGTAGCATTTTACCAATCCCTTTATTTCTACAGCTCGTTCCATAATCGCATCAACACTCGGTTTTTAAAAAGGTTAACTAAAATTTCCATGTGTCGCCATAAGTAAATTCCCAGAATCACGATCACCGTGCTCATAATAGTTAGGCGATACCACTCCAAACCGTCCAGCGGTACAAATACCATATAACCCATCGTAAATATCATAAAAGAAATAGCAAAAGTGACTTTTTGGGGAATGATGGGATGCTTATAACTAAAGGAGGAATACGTTGCTTTCTGATACTGAAAGTAGGAGCTCCAAACAAAAAGCAGCATGAACATCAGGAAAAAGAACGTGTTGGCAACAAATATATGTAGGGGCGAACCAATCTCGGGTATTACCAATAACTCAAACACGGTAATTAGATAGAACGCAAGGAGAGGAACCACGATAACTCCGAGAAATCGCTCTTTTAGCTGTTTTTCCATGTCAACCGGAAACTGAAGGTGAAGCAGAAATTCCCGATTTTCATATCCGTACATATTCGCCATTCCCATGGCCAGCAACGCTACCGGAATGCCTGCAAGAATGGTTGGAATCAGCACGGTTTTGGCAATGGGATAATCCACGTTCATCAACAGCGGCACATACACAATGGGAATAATGGTAAGGGTTAACACCTGCAAGCGATTGTATGGATGCTTCATCACATAAAAATAATACTTGCCGGCATTTTTGCCCATTATCTTGCGCAACACGTGCCAAAGCATAGAGCTTTCTTCTTCTGCCTTCTTCAAACCCGGATTTAGCAGTCCTTCTTTTGTTTTATTGAAATGATCGATCACCAATAACCCAATCAGAATTGCCGCAAATAGAAAGATTATGGCTGCATTTAGTCCGCCATAGCTTTCTGTAACTGTTTGAATGAGCAGGCCGCCGGGCAACCATAATAAAAAGGTGTTTACGGTTTCAACTTGAGGAATCAATTCTGCAAAAATGCGTTGTGAGTTGGAAGCAAAAAGAGACACCATTTGAAACATCCCAAAAACCAAAATAAGAAAGCCAACCACCACCGTTATAAATCGTTTTTCCACTACTTGAATAAACCGGTGCTTAATGGAGTAAATGAGCACATAATTAAGAGTAACAGCCGCAATAGCCACCGGCACCTGATACGCATGACGCACCTGCATCAACAAAAAAACCAGCCAGGTTAAATTATAAATGATATTTACCGGATGGCAGAACCCGATAAGTGTTAAATACTTAGCCAACCGTTTTAAAGGAAAGCCAAAGCCCAGCAGCTTCCGATTTTCCTCAATATTCATCAAGCGCATGTTGGTGAATGAAAAGTGCATCACCCAATAGGCATTCGCAAAAACAAGCAGGATGAAGGTGTAAATTTCAGGAGTTAGCCACGGAAGCTGCGTTTGCATCCAGGGATCACTATCCATTAGCACAACTAACGCCGCTGTTCCAGCTAAATTCACCAGCATAATTCCTAAAAACATAATATACCCGACGGTCAATAACAGCTGAAACCGATTCAGGTTAGAAATAAAAATGCGCCAGTTTAATATGAGCAACTTATAAAACAAGGTCCCGCCTTTGGGTTATTTCATCTAATATCCGACACATGATAACCCAAAGCTTTTTCTTTCTCTATTTGA